>JAZQTI010000146.1:0-8863 GCA_045630665.1 Candidatus Scatovivens sp. | reverse complement strand
TGTTATTTATTGTTTTCTCTTATGGAATATAGCATGTCTAAAAGTTTCTATATTATATTTTATCTTCTTTTTGTTTTTTGAATTCTAGGCACGTTTCTTTTTGATTTTGAGAAAATAATTTGAGAAATATTTAAAGCAATTATTAATATTATAATTGAACTTGTTACTAAAACTAAATTATCTCCTGTATTAACTCCTTCTGAATTTGTATTAGAAGGTGTTGAGTCAGAAGGTTGTGCTGCAGGAGGATTAGGAGTATTTTCAGCTGTAGAAGAATTTTCTTTGTTATCTTCCTTATTGTTTTCTTTTATAGTTTCTTTTATATTTTCTATATTTAAATATGTTGGTGTAGTATTTGCTTCTTCAGCAATGTATTCATTTAATCTCAAAAATGCTGCTGTCCCTTCTGTACCTCCATCTTCAGCATCAAATCCACTTAAAACGAAAGAATTATTATTAAGAACTGCAAGCCCATACATACCTTCATTTGCAGCATATCCAAATTCATGAGCCCAGATTGCTTTTCCATCAGAATTTAATTTAGCGGCAACACCTCTCCATTTTTGTGCTTTATCTGTAATACTTGATGTTTTTATTTCTTTTTTAGCTTGTGTATTATCTCTGTCTATTATTAATTTTCCAAGTTCTGAATCACCACCAATTACAATTCCACCATCTTCTGTTATTCCAGCATCATAAAAATGATCTATTCCTTCGCCACCGATTGGGGTTGCCCATTCAATCATAAGTTCTGAATTTAATTTTATTGCAACACCATCTTCTCCACCTTTTGATGTTAAAGTAATCGCTTTTCCAGATGTAGTAGCTGATTCTGGAAATGTTATTGTTCCTTCAAAACTTCCTATATAATATAAGTTTCCGTCTTTTAAATCGATAATTTTATGAATTCTTCTAAATTGATCATCATCACTACTAGAATATGTAGAAAGTACTCTAACTTTCTCTAACGAAGAAAGAGCTTTTGAAACTTTTAATATACAATATGGATTATCAACAGCTATATTATCTGAGTTTGCTGACAAATGATTTGAGTAAACATATGCACTTAAATAAAATGCATTATCATTTACAGCAATTGAATTAACATAATTTTTTCCATCACCAGTTATTCGTAGCATTCCAGTTTGAATACCTTCAGGTGAATAAATTAGAATATCAATATAGTTTCCGTTTTCTTCGTCAACAGCAACTACAAAATTACCAGTGCTCTTATCTATAGCAAAAGAAACACTATTATGTTTTCCTATTTCTGCAATTTTTCCTTGTACTTCTAATTTATCATTTTTATCAATGATTTTGTATATATTATATATTCCTGTTCTCCATTCTTCTATTAAACAATACCAAGCACCTTCTGCAGCAATAATTTGATGTACTTGATCTGTATTTATAGTATCTACTAGTACATTATCGCTGCTTAGTAAAGATAACTTTCCACCAGTCAAATAATCTTCATAATAAAATAATGAATAACCATCATTTCTTCCTTCTGCAGCATATTTAGTTGAAACTGAATGACAGCGTTGATAAGCAGAATATACAGGATCTTCTATTTTGGCTGCAACTATTTCTCCATGAATTTCTTCTACATCTATTTCGTATTCATTAGTTTCATTTAATAAATGTCCTTGTGCTGTAGTTAATTGAACAACTTTATATTTTCCTTTTCGAAGATTAATATTAATTTTTCCATTCTCATCTGTAATAAATGTTTTTATAATTTTTTCATCTATGGTTTCCTCTGTACCTATACTATTACCATAAACGTCTAAAGGATCTTGTTCAAGGTAAGTTATTCCATCTGCATCTAAAACTAGTTCTTTTATATAGAATTTTGCATTTGAAATAAAGTCACCATTTTGGTTTTTTAAAATAATCGAAAGTGAAGTATTTTCTGTATCTTGATCTGCAAAACTAGTTATACTATTTAATAAAAAACTAAATATTATTACTAATATTAATGATATAAGTAATTTAGCAGAAAATGATTTTAAATTCATCATATGTTCCTCCTTAGATATTATTGAATTCATTATAACATTAACCAAATTTTATTTCGATTACTTTTATATAATAATATAATTACTTTTTTGTTACATATATTAATTTATAAATTATTTAAGAATATGTTTTTATTATTAATATAATTAAATTAATGAATTTGTAATATAAAAAAAGACCTGCAAGAGCAGGCCTTGAATGTCAGTTTATCATATTACTTTTGAATAAACTTCAATTCGTACTCCTTTTCGGGAGTCATGTGATGATGCGTACTTCTCTTCTGGCTTTCTGCAGTTTCAAGTAAACACAAATTGTAATGACTCAAAACGGAATTGAGATCCTTAATGATAACATTATAATTGTCTTCTCTTTTTGCAATATAGCCACGGTAACAAGTTGCATTGTGTCGTTGTACCATAAAGGAATATTGATTATGGTGAGGATAAATATGAAGCTTGATGTACGATCTGCATGAGAACGGATATTTATCTTCAAGAATTTCCTCAATGTATTTGAAAAGTAATTTCCAAATACGAGTAGAATCTGATCTTCTTCCTTTAAGGTGCCAGCGTCCAACACGAGCAATCTTTGTACGAAGTGCTTCGACTAAGATGGGGTTAAAATGTTCTTCTGCTGACTTCTTTTGCCGCATTAAAATGCCTCCTTACAAAGGTATGTACAAGAATTGTAATGAAATGAAATATTCCATTATTTTATTATACTACTTATATACATAAAATACAATACATTGTATCTTTATTTAAATATTATATTTCTTATTTATATCATTTAAAAATGTATCAAATTTATTGTAATCAAAAACATATCCATTTATACCACAAGATATTGCAGCATCTATGTTTTCTTGTTTATCGTCTAAAAACAAAGATTCATTTGGATTTAAAGAAAATCTGTTTAAAATTAATTCATATATTTTTCTATTTGGTTTTGATACTTTTTCTTGTGCTGAGATAACTTTTCCATCAAAATATTTGTTTAAATCATTTCTTTCTAAAAAGTCTGGGATATCTAATGGAGCATTTGATAAAATGTAAGTCTTATATCCTTTTTCTCTTAAACTTTTAATAAATTCTATTGTTTGCGAATTAACTATAAGTCCTTCTTGCCATTCTTTCATAATACTTAAACAAGAATTGTGTAGATGTATAGGCAATTTACTAAGCATAATTTCTATAGCATCTTTTTTATCAATTGTTCCTTCATCTAATTTTACCCATTCTATTGAATTGAAAATTACGTCTTCTAATAGTTTTTTATCTGTTTCATTATCTGAATATTTGTCTAATACAATATTCCATTTTAATTTTACTACAACATTTCCTAAATCAAAAATTACGTTTTTAATCATATGTCTCTCCTTAAATATATTTTATCCTAAACTTTCATAATATGAATTATAAAGTTTTGCATAATAACCATCATTTTTCAATAGTTGATTGTGATTTCCTTCTTCTACAATTTTTCCATTATCTAAAACAATAATTTTATCAACATTAACAATTGTAGATAATCTATGAGCAATAAATATTGCTGTTTTTTCTGCTGACAATCGATTTATAGACTTTTGAATAAGATTTTCAGTATAAGTATCTATATTGGCAGTTGCTTCGTCTAAAATGAAAATGTCGGGATTATGAGCAAATATTCTTGCAAATGCTATTAATTGTTTTTGACCTGCCGAAAATGACTCTCCACGCTCTTTTGCAATCTCTTCAATCCCTTCGGGTAGACTATTTACAAAATCTTCTGCAGAAGCTAGTTTTATAGATTCAATGATTTCTTCATCAGACATTTTTTTATTTAATCTTATATTATCTTTTATACTTCTTGCAAAAATAAATGGATCCTGAAGTACTGTTCCTATATGTCTTCTTAAATCTCTTTTATTTAGTTCTTTTATATTTATACCATCTAAAAGTATTTCACCTTTTTGAACATCATAAAATCTATTTACTAGATTGGTTATTGTTGTTTTTCCAGATCCAGTTTTACCAACCAAGGCAATTGTTTCACCAGGATTTATTGTAAAACTTATATCTTTTAAAATCCAATTTTCTTCTTCATATGCAAACCAAACATTTTTAAATTCTATTTTACCTTTTATTTCAGTTAATGGTTTACCTGTTTCGAAATCTTCTAAAAATTCTTTATGTTCTATAATATCATAGATTTTATTTATTGATACAATCGCTTCTTGTACAATTTCTATATTATCTATTGTTCTATTTATTGGTTCAAATAATGATTTTATATAACTTACAAAAATGTATATCGAACCGACTTCAACGGTTATATTAAACCATTTGTTTATTGCCACTAAAACAATAATTGTTATTGCAAGATTTTCGAAAAGTTTCATCATTCCTGGGAACATACCTTCAAAAATAGATGCTGGTAATCTTGCTTTTATAAATTCATTAGTCAATTCATCACATTCATCTTGTTTTTCTTTTTGAATATTAAATATTTTTATTAATTTTGCTCCATAAATTGATTCTGCTAAAAATGTATTTATATTTGTTCTAACTACTTTAGATGCATCGTAAATTCTATTTAAAATAATTGTTAAAACAATCGAAGTTATTATAACGAATGGTAATATGGTAAATGTTAGTAGACTTAATTTTATGCTAAAATAAAGCATTGTTGTTAAAATAAACAATATTGATATTATATCTTTAAAAATTGTAGCTACTACGTCTTTAAATAATGCTGAAATATCTTCTACATCATTTGTTATTCTTACAAATAATTTACCTGCTGGAGTTTTATCATGAAAACTAATATTTGCATCTTGAGTATATTTGTAAATTTTGTTTCTCATTGTATATAAAATTTCTTCACCCATGATATTGGTTTTCATTCTTGTTGTATAATCTAAAATGTTACTTATTAGTACAACTACAAGATAAATAATTCCTATTAATGTTATTGATACAAATCCTTTTTCCGTTATTCCTAAACTTAAAAAATCATCAATTACTACTTTTACGAGATAAGGTTTAGAAATTTCTAAAATGTCAATTATGATCGATAAAATAGAAACAATGATTATTGTTTTTAAATGTGGTTTTGCAATTTTATAACATCTTTGTAATGTTTTATTTTTCATTTTAAACCTCCCTCTTTTTTCATTAATTTAATATTGAATCATCTTCTTTTGAAGATTGTTGATTGTAAAATTTAGTATATAATCCTTTATTTTTTAATAATTCAGTGTGTTTTCCCTGTTCTACAATTTTACCACTATCAAGAACAATTATATGATTAGCATCTTTAATATCTGAAATTCTATTTGATATTATTATGCATGTTTTATCTTTTACTAAATCTTTTATATTATTAAGTAACAATTTTTCAGTTTTATTATCTAGCGCTGAAAATGTATCATCAAATATTACGATGTTACTTTTATTTAAAAATGCTCTTGATATAACAACTCGTTGTTTTTGACCACCAGAAAGGTCTATTCCTCTCTCTCCTATTATTGTATAAATTCCGTTTTTCATTTTTTCGATTTCACCAGAAATCATTGATTTTTCAGTACTTTCTTCTATTTCAGAATCTTCAAAATTTTCTCTAAATAAACTAATATTATCTTTAATTGTAGTTGAAAACAAAAAGTTATCTTGTGTTATGTATGATATGCTATTTCTTAATGTAGTAAGATCTAAAGAATTGATATCTTGATCGTTTATATAAATAGTTTCATCTGGTACGGGATATAATCTTAGCAGTAAATTCATTAAAGTCGTTTTACCGCTTCCAATTGTTCCTATTATCCCCAAAGTTTCTCCTTCTTTTATTTCTATTGATATATCATCTAATATACAATCTAGGTTTCCTGGATAATTAAATGTTAAATTTTTAATAGATATATTTCCATGAATTCTATTATTTCCATTAATTCCTTCTAATTTCAAATTTTCTTTTTCAAAATTAAATACTTTAGAAAGTCTTTTATATGAAATAATAGCTCTTTCAAGTTTTGAAATTATTCCTGGAATCCAGAAAAGTGGTGTTAAAAATAAATCGATATATCCAGTAAAAGCAACAAAATCACCTATTGTAATTTCTTTATTTAATACTAATCTTGAACCATATAATATTGTTATGCTATAGCAAAGTCCAAAACAAACCATGACAGTAGTTGATAATAGTGTTGAATATACATCAACAGCAATATTTCCTTTTTTTAGTAATTGATTTTTCTTGATAAATTTTTTTAATTGATTTGTTTCTCCAGAATATGCTTTAGTGGTTCTAATTGCATCTGTACTTTCTTGAACATACTCAGATAAGCTTGTAAAATATTTTTGTGATTTTTTAAAACTTCTTTCTACATATTTCTTTAGAATAATAATGATACAAGTTGTTATTATTATTGGACAAATAGCTGCAATTGTTAAAGATACATTTACTTTAGCCATTGTTATAGTAGTAATTATTAATATGAAAAATACTCTGCTTGCATGAGATAAAACTCTGTATGTTGCTCCTCTTATTTCACCTATATCTTTTACAAAATATGACATCAACTCACCATTTTTGATATTTTGGATATTTGAAAGTTTAATTTTTAAGAAATGTTCAAACAAGCTATCTCTCAAGCTTTTTTCAACAAATCTTGTTGTACAAGCTAATAAATATTTCCAAATAATTCTAACTATTAACGCTACAATACTTGCAATTATCAAAAAAACTATATTTTGAATAATAGTATCTTTATTTTGTTCGATATTAGCCAATAGATCTATTATTTTTCCTAATACTTTTGAAGGATAAGTTAAAAGATACACATTAGCGGCAACCATTATAACTATTAATATCATTTTAAATGATAATTTTTTGTATATTGAAATTAATTGTTGTTTCATCTTATCCTCCTTTTATTTTTTTTTGAGCTAAAAAATACCCTAATTATTATATCATAATAGGGTATTTTTGTGTCAATAAATATAACTTATACCCTAATTTTTTTAGTTATAACTTATATTTATTTTTTAATTAACTTTTTTAATATTTCAATAAATTCTTTATTGTTTTTTGTTTTCATCATTTGATTAATTAATAATTCTGTAAAGTCAGCTGTAGATAATCCAGAAAAGTTTTTTCTAATAGCATTTACAGTTTCATAATCTTCTTGAGAAAGTAATAATTCATCTCTTCTAGTTCCAGATTTATTAACATCTATAGCTGGGAAAATTCTTTTTTCTGATAAGCTTCTATCTAAGAATACTTCCATATTTCCAGTTCCTTTGAATTCTTCAAAAATAACTTCATCCATTCTGCTTCCTGTTTCAATTAATGCTGTTCCTAAAACAGTTAAACTTCCAGCATCTTCTGTGTTTCTCGCAGCTCCGAAAAAACGTTTTGGTTTATGTAATGCTGCAGGATCAAAACCACCTGATAATGTTCTTCCTGATGATGGAATTACTAAGTTATATGCTCTTGCTAAACGTGTAATACTGTCTAATAGTACAACAACATCTTTGTGTTGTTCTGTTAATCTTTTCGCTCTTTCTATTACCATTTCTGCAACTTTTACATGATGTTCTGGTTGCTCATCAAATGTAGAATATATAACATCACCTTTGATAGAACGTTTCATTTCAGTTACTTCTTCAGGTCTTTCATCTATTAATAATACAATTAAATATACTTCTGGATTGTTTTCTGTTATGCTATTTGCTATTTGTTTTAAAATTGTTGTTTTTCCAGCTTTTGGTGGAGCAACAATCATTCCTCTTTGTCCTTTTCCTATAGGAGACATTAAATCCATTAATCTCATTGTATAATTATTTGGTGTTGTTTCTAATTTTAATTTTTCTACAGGATATATTGGAGTTAAATCATCAAAAGAAGTTCTTTTCATAGCTTTTTCTGGATGTTCTCCATTTACTTCTCCAACAAATATAAGTGCTGGGAATCTTTCTCCTTCTTTTGGAGTTCTTTTTATTCCTTTAATCATATCTCCTGTATCTAATTTAAATCTTCTAATTTGAATTGGTGATACATAAACATCTTTATTTGTTGATAAATAATTATCTCCTCTTAAAAAACCATATCCATCTGGCAATAATTCTAGTATACCTTCGACATATTCATCATCTTCACTTGTTAATTTATAGTCCACTTCATTGGCTGTTTGGATTGGTTCAATTTTTTCTTCTTTTTTAGCATTATAATTTTCTAAAATCTTTTCAATTAATTCTGATTTTTTTAATTTAGAAACATTTTCTATTCCTTTGTCTTTTGCTAAATTTCTCAAGTCAACAAGAGATAAGCCTTCTAATTCCATATAAATTAGCCCCCTTTTAAAAAATATTATATTTTACTATTGGAAATATTTTTAAGAAATAAATTTAAAGATTGATGTAGCAAGAATGCTACTTGTTTAGTTATAAATTTTATATAAAACAAAAAGTAATTTAATATAAAAATTAAATTACTCAAAAATCAAAGATAAAAAATTATTTGCTTGCATCAATATATACTGTTTCATTTGGTAAGTACATATCTAGTTTTTCTCTAGCTATTTTTTCAATATATTCTGGTGAATTAACATTTTCTTGAGTTGCTAGAAGCTCTTCTTTTTCTTCTTTTAATTCTTCAATTTTAGCATTATAGTTAGAGATTTCTTTGTTATATGAGTTTAATTTTGATTGTTGACCAATAAAGCTTATAAAAGTATAAACTATTGCTACAATTACTATTAAGTTCATCATTTTGTTGATTTTTAAAATATTCATCCTATGTATCTACACTATATTAAACTATCTCATTATAATATTCTACAAAAATATTAAAAATCCTTTTT
>JAZQTI010000145.1:0-15574 GCA_045630665.1 Candidatus Scatovivens sp. | reverse complement strand
ATTTTATATTTTTTTATACTTTTAATTTTCTTTTTATCATCAACTTTTGCATTCAATTTTATAAATTGTTTCTCAAGTAAAGTTTCATCATTTAAAACATTTCTGTATTTTTCTATTTTCTTTTGAAGTTTTTGTTGTTTATTTTTTATTTCTTGTAAATAATTTTCTTTATCATTCATTTTCTTTAAAAGCTTTATATCTGCTTTTAATTGTGCATTTACATTTTCTTTCTCTTTTAAAGAAAAATTTGAATAAATCAATTTATATAAAGATAATAAGTATGCTTCATTATTTGTAAAAATTTTTATATATTTTTTGGCTTCATCCAAAAAGTCTCTTCTTGTTGAACCATAAGTTCTCCATTCATATAAGAACTTTTCACCTAATATTACTAATAAATTTTGATATATTAAATTATCTATATAATTATATTTTTTATCAAATGTTTTATCCCAAGACCATCCAGTAAAATCAGTTATTATTTCCATATTATTTTGAATAAAACCATTTACTAATAGATTTTGCAAATATCTTTTTAATGAAAATGTATCATTCATATAAAAATATTTTGGAGATACATCTGATATTGCATATAAAAGTGCTTGTTCTGTTGGATATGTTAATATACTTCTTTCTTTATAATTTGTAAGTGCTTTTACATTATTCTTTATAAGCATTTTAGCCTGATCGGAATCAGGCTCTACTGCATTTATATTATCACAATATAATCTTATTGTTTCAACGATTTCATTTAAGAAATCTTCTTTAGTTCTTACACATCTTTTTACTTCTTTAAAATCTGTATAAGAGATTTCTAGTTTATACATCATACTAAAAAGGAGGCTTTTTATGTTGGATGAAAAATATTTCGTATCTAATATTTCTTCTAATTCTATATTATAATCTTTACTTTTAGAAAATAGACCCATTATTCCTCCTTTTATAAATTATTCTTCTGTTTCTGCTCCAGCTGGTGGCGTTGACATTTTTAACTCATTCCATCTTTCCATTGTAATTAATACTTGTCTTGGCTTACTTCCTTCATATCCTGAAATAATACCTCTTGCTTCCATTTGATCAATTATTCTTCCAGCTCTTGCATAACCTACTTTAAATCTTCTTTGAATAAATGATGTTGAAGCTTGACCAATTTCAACTACAGTTTCAATTGCATCCATTAGTAATGGATCCATATCATCTTCTTCAGCTTCTTGTTCTTTTTGTCCATCTGATTTATTTGATTTTTCAATTTCTTCTAAGATATCTTCATTATATGTAGCAACTCCATTAGCTTTAACAAAATCAACTACTTTTTCAACTTCTCCATCTGATACAAATGCTCCTTGAACTCTGACTGGTTTTGAAGCACTTGCTGGATAATAAAGCATATCACCTTTTCCAAGAAGTTTTTCTGCTCCAACTTGATCTAAAATTGTTCTAGAGTCGATTTGCGATGAAACAGCAAAAGCAATTCTTGATGGTACGTTTGCTTTAATTAAACCTGTGATAACGTCTACAGATGGTCTTTGTGTTGCTATAACCAAGTGCATTCCTGCAGCTCTTGCTTTTTGAGCTAATCTACAAATAGAATCTTCAACTTCTTTTGCAGCAACCATCATTAAGTCTGCAAGCTCGTCTATTATAATAACTATTTGTGGTAATTTTCCTACTGTACCATCTTCTGATCCTTTTTCTAATACAGCATTATATCCTTTTAAATCTCTTACACCTTTTTCAGCAAATAAATTATATCTGTGATCCATTTCTTGAACTGCCCATGCTAAAGCTCCAGCAGCTTTTCTCGGATCAGTAACAACTGGAATCAAAAGATGTGGAATTCCATTATATACTGATAATTCAACAACCTTAGGATCAACCATTACCATTTTTACTTCGCTTGGTTTTGCATTATAAATAATACTTGTTATTATTGTGTTGATACATACAGATTTACCAGAACCTGTTGAACCTGCAATTAAAACGTGAGGCATTTTAGCGATATCTGCTAAAACTATATTACCAGCAACGTCTTTTCCAAGTGCAACTGTTAATTTTGATTTATTATCTTCAAATTCATCACTTTCAATTACATCACGAAGTGGAACTGATTCTTTTTCTTTGTTTGGTATTTCAATACCTACAGCTTGTTTTCCTGGAATTGGAGCTTCAATTCTTATACTTTCTGCTGCTAAGTTTAAAGCTATATCATCAGATAAATTTGCTATTTTACTTACTCTAACACCCTCTGCTGGTTTTAATTCATATCTTGTAATTGCTGGTCCCACAGAAATATTTTCAACTTTTGCAGAAACACCAAAACTATGTAATGTCCTTTGAAGTTGTGTTGCTTTTTCTGTTAATGCTTTCGCACCAGCTTTATTAGCTTTTTTATTATTTTTCCCTAATATACTAATTGGTGGATATTCATAATTTTCATCTTCAATTGAAACTGTATGTTCTAATTGAAGAACAGCTTTTGTTTTTGTTTCTTTTTGTTCTTCCTCTACTGTAAATAATTCTTCCCCTTTTATACTAGATACTTTTTGTGCTTGAGCTTCATTTGCTTTCGCTGAATTTTTAAATATATTAGCATCTATTACATCTGGATTAATTTCAGTTTGCTCATTTTTCTTAAATTTGCTAAAAAATCCATTTTTACCTTTTTCTTCTTCTATTCCACCACCTTGTTTTTCACCATTTAAATTAATTGTAATTTCATCTTCATTAATACTTGATGTACCTTGTTCTTTTCTACCTCTTTTATTAGGTAAATCCATTTCCATTTGTTCATCATCACCAAAGTTTTTAAGTCTTTGTTCTCTTCTTGCCATTCTTTGTTCTCTTCTTTGATTTAATGCCTCATCTCTTTCTTCTCTTCTTGCATTCATTTCATCCATTATGTCTAACATAATTTCAGAAGGATGAAGTCCAAATGTAAACACACAAAGAACAGCCACTATCCCTGCAGTAGTAATAGCAGCGCCAAACATGCCTAATAATTTTATTAACGGATAAGCGATTACAACACCAACAGTTCCACCACCTATATTTTTAACACCTAAATCATATGCAACTTCTATTATATTAGAGAATTCTAAATCGATATTTATTACACCTTTAGAAATTTGATATATAGACATTGTTGCAGCAACACAAGATAACAGGATTGCATATTGAATTAACTTTGAAGTTAAATAATTTCTATCATCTTTAGCAACACATACAGCTAAAATCATAAACCCTATTGGAATTAAATATTTTATAAAACCTATAATTCCACCTAAAGCTGGACTTAATATTTCACCTATTGCGCCCTTTTCTCCATATATTAAAACAAATAATAATATACTTGTTACAAATAATCCTATCACGGCTAAATCTATATTTATACCAGATTTTTTTCTAGTATTTTTTGTATTATTTTTCGCACCTGCATTGTTAGTACTTTTCTTTTTTCTTCCCAAATCTACATCCCCCTATTTTCATTATGAAATCATCTCTATGTTTTAAACAAGCTATTAAAAGCCAGAATCAGAACCAATAATAAATTTAATTGATTTTGATTCTGGCTTTTACTTATTTAAGCTCTTTTCTATTATTTTGAATTGTCTCTAGTGCATTTTGAATTGACATTTCAACTCCACTTAAAGTTTTGCCAAGCTCTAACATGTTATTTTCTATATTTGCTAAAATTCCATCAACATAAGTTGTTGTTCCTTGAGTAATTTCTCTATACATTTCATTAGCATCAGCTATAATTTCTGTTTTCTTGTCATAAGCTTTTCTTGTTATTTCATGTTCATCTATCATTGAAATAATTCTATTTTCAGCTTCTTTAACAATATCATCAGCATCTTTTTGTGCTTCACTAATTATTCTCTCACGTTCTTCTTTAATCCATTTTGCTTGTTTTAATTCATCTGGTAATTTTAAACGTATTTCTTTTATTATATCTAAAAACTGATCTTTTTCTACAATACTTTTATCAGTAAAAGGTAATGTTTTACTTTTTTCTAAAATATCCTCTAAAGTTTCTAGTAATGTAAAGATTTCCATTCTTTATCTTCCTTTCTAAGGTACAAATCGCATCTTTTGTATACAATTTTCTCTTATTTTTTTACTTTACTGCTTATTACTTGTTAGACTTTAAAAACAAGAGATATACTCTTCCGTATTTTTTTATATCACTTATTTCTAAAATTTTTAAATCCAATTTATTAACTACTTTTTCCTTATCATCAGTTTCTAGAACTATGATTCCTTCATCATTTAATAATTCTTCTTCAATGATTTGTTTTGCGGCATCTTCTGCAAAATCGGTTTTATAAGGTGGATCTAAAAATACAATATCAAATTTTATATTTTTATTTTTAAATTCTATTATCGCATTTTTATAATCACAATTTAGTAATTCTATTTTATCTTTTGTTCTTGTTTTTTCTATATTTTGATTTATTATTTTTATAGCATCTCTTGATTTATCACATAAAAAAGATTTGTGTGCACCTCTGCTTAATGCTTCTAATCCTAATGCTCCAGAGCCGGCAAATAAATCTAGCACTATTGCATCTTGTAAATCATAATTAATTTTACTGAAAAGTGCTTCTTTTACTCTATCTAATGTTGGTCTAGTATTATCCCCTTCTAAAGTAAAAAGTTTAGTACCTCTCATACTTCCACCGATAATCCTCATATGTCTCCTATAATACTTATACTATATATAAATATTTTATTCTAAAAATCACATAAGTCAATAAGATTAACACAAATGTAATACAGTCTTAATTCTTTTGTAATAGAATATTACAAACAAAAAAAAGCCTTTTTTCAAAGGCTTTAAAATCTTTTTTATTCTTGATCATCTTTATCTTGTAACAATTCTAATTGTGAAATTAATAAAGCTTCCATTTTTGCTTTATAAACACTAAATTGTCTTTTTAATTCTTCTGTTCTTCTTCTAATGTCAAATTCTTCTTTTGTTATTTCTTCAGTTGCTTTTCTTGCTTCACTTTGTGCATCTCTGATGATTTGTTCCGCTCTTGATTGAGCATTCAATTTTATATCTTCAGCAGTTGTTTGAGCCATAACTAAAGTATTTTGTAATGTTTTTTCAACATTTCTATAATGTTCTAAATCTTTTCTATTTTCTTCAACTTGTGCTCTCAATTCAGCATTTTCTTTATACAATTTTTCGTAATCAATTGTTAATTGATCTAAGAACGCATCAACTTCAGCATCATCATATCCTTTAAATTTTGTAGGAAATCTCTTGTTTTCAATATCTAACGGTGTTAGCATACTTTTCCCTCCTATTTATTGTTATTTTATCCATGAAGCAGAAAATTTGCTTTCAATTTTCTCTTTTGTAATTTCATTAACAATGTCATAATTGTATGGAGCAACAACAAATATAGAATTTGAAACTTTTTCCATATTTCCATCTAACGCTTTTACTGCACCACAAACAACATCTACAATTCTTCTAGCAACATCTTTGCTAACATATTCTAGATTTATTACAACTGCATTTTTCTCTTTTAATTGCATAACTATTTCGTCAGCTTGATCAAAATTAGTTGGTTTTGCTATTTTCATTCTTATTTGTTGAGGTTGAGGCATTGATACAACTTTGCTTTTTCTTTTAAATATATTTAAAGATTCACCCTCATTTTCTTCTTCATTTTCATATTCTTCAACATAATCTGCATTATATACATTTTCTTCGTATTCTTCTTGAGAGTCTTCTTGCTCTCCCCAAATAAAATCAACTATTTTTTTAATTGATGATGTTCCTGCCATTTTTTTTACGGACCTCCTAATTTTTTCTCTTCATTCGTAGCTTAATATGTATATAGTATCTAACTATTTCCAAATAATGTCAAGCGTTTTTAGGCAAAATACACAAATGTTATATAAAAGTAATTTTCTTGTAATTTTTTGTTATTCATTTCATATAAATTGTAATTTTTTTGTAACTTTTTGGTGTCCTAATATGATATTACTTCATCATAAACATTTACTTTACTTCTATCTGAAATTTCATCTTCTGAGAAACCAATTTCCCTTAATTCTTCATCTTCATAGTTCTCTAAAATTGAATATGCTTCATTTTGTCTTAATACTTTTACATATATTTTTTCATTTTCAACAACTTTATTTTTTTCAATGTAATATAACTCATTTTCATTATAAGTTTCTTCTAATATACATGAATTACTTACTTTTAAACCAGTATATTTCCACCAAATTATATCTAAAGATATTTTTCTATATTCTAATAATTCTGCAATTTTTTCTTCTATTTTAAAAACTAAAATTCTATTATTTTCTTCTTCCTTTATTGCAATTAATTCTGCTTCTATTTCATCTGCTGTTGATAATCGCAATGTTACTAAATCTCCTGTTTTAGCATTCATTGCATTTTCTGTATTAATAGGAACTGCTATATAAGCTTCAAAATTATTAACAATCTTTCCTTTTTCTGTGCTAAGAGGAGTACTCGCTCCAACTTTTAATTCAAAACTATTTAACAATTCTGTTGTCAAATAATCAAAATCACCAGTTTTTAACACTTCTTCTAAACCATCAACTCTATATGATACAGTTCCTGGTGTTAGTGCAGCAATTATTTCAGATTCTTTTTCAAGTTCATCTTCTAAATTATTTCTTTGTGTTGTTAAACTTTTTAAATAAGAATCTTCTGGACTTAATGTTCCAGTTATTTCTGCCTTCTTAGATATATATGCTTCAATTTTATTTTTATGCTCATAAATTTCTTGTAAATAATTTACATTATGCATTGAATCAATTGTAGCTTCAATTTGTGAATCTATACTTGATATATCACTTGAAACTAATGTCAACCCGCTGTTTTCTATTATCTCATTTATTTCTTCATCAAGTTCATTTATTTGTTGCATTATTGCATCTTCACTACTAGAGTAATATCTAAAAATAACTTGTGATTTGGCTGCTCTTTCTCCATCTGAAATTACTTTTACCATACCATTTTTATAATTTTCACCCTGCAAAACAGTTTCATCTCTAATAATGTAACCTTCTGTTGGTTCTTCATATGCAAGAGTTCCATCTTCAACAACAAATAGATCAATTGGTTCTTTTAAAATTTTTGCACTATTTGTAATTAATAAAACAACAAATACCATTGCCACTATTACAATGAGCACCCTATTTTTTTCAATTTTTTCTTGTGTTTTTTTCACTATAACTCCTCTAAAATAATATTTATATTTTCTTTCATATCATTTTCACTATCAAGCCATATTGTTTCTTTATTTTTTCTAAACCAAGTTAATTGACGTTTAGCATATCTTCTTGATTCTTGTTTTATTTTGTCTATCATTTCTTCTCTTGTTATGATTCCATCAAAATATTCAACAATTTCTTTATATCCTAAACCTTGCATCGCAGTTGGAAACTTAGTATATTTTTCAACCAAATTCTTAACTTCTATTTCTAATCCTTTTTCAATCATTATATCAACTCTGCGATTTATTCTTGAATAAAGTTTTTCTCTATCCATTGTAATTCCAAAAACTTTATAATCATATTTTACACCATTTTGTCTAGATATAATTTCTTGTTCTGTTTTATTTTTTCCTGTCGCTTTAAAAATTTCTAAAACTCTAATAATTCTTTTTTTATCGTTTTGGCTTATTTTTTTCATTGCTTCAGGATCAATAGCATAAGCTTCTTCCCAAATAGACTTTAATCCATCTTCAGTTTCAGCTTTTTTCATCAATTCATTTCTATATTGCTCATCAAATTTCATATCTTGATATTCAATTCCATATATTAATGAATTAACATATAGTCCAGTACCTCCAACAACTATTGGTACTTTTCCTTTTTCTAAAATTTCTTTTATTGCATTTTCAGCATCTCTTTTAAAATCAGAGACAGTGTATCTCTCATCTGGAGATACACAATCTACTAAATAATGTTTTATTCCTTCTGCTTCTTCTTTTGTAACTTTAGCAGTACCAATATCCATATCTTTATATATTTGCATTGAATCTGAAGATATAATTTCTCCATTTATTTTTTTTGCAAGTTCTATTGAAAGAGCTGTTTTTCCTGATGCAGTTGGTCCTACTATCACTACAACTTTAGGCTTCATAATTATCTCCTACTAAATTTTTTCTCTAAATCTGTTTTTGTCATTTTTATTGCAGTTGGTCTTCCATGTGGACAAGTAAATGGATTTGGCAACTCCAATAATCTTGCCATTAATATTGCAACTTCTTGATCATCAAGTTTCATTTTTGCTTTTACTGCAGCTTTACATGCAATAGTTGCTATAAATTTATCTTCTTTTTCTTGTCTTGCTGTAACAGCAACTGTATCAATTTCATCTAATATATCTAAAAATAATTGTTTTGTATTCATATCTTCACACATACTAGGAACTGACATTAATTTTATTGTATTTTCACCAAATTCTTCAAAAGAAAATCCTGCTCTATTAAACATTTCTACATTTTCTTTTGCTATTATCATTTCTTTATGTGTTAATGAAATTACATCTGGTAAAAGTAAAAACTGTTCTTCTTTTTCACCATCTGAATAATAATTTTCTTTTACTTTTTCATACATTATTCTTTCATGAGCTGCATGTTGATCTATAATATACATTTCATTTTTTATTTCTATTATTATATATGTAGAAAATGCAATTCCTAAAAATTTATATGGAATTTCTGGGCATTCTTCTCTTTCATCAAATACATTCATATTTTCTGTTGCATATGAAAAATCTTTTGATGCATTTAATTTTTCTTTTTCAAGATTTTCTAATTCTTTTTCTCTTCTTACAGAAACTGTATCAACACCAAATGTTTTTCTATACATTTCATCAAATTCAGGACTTGGTTCTTCTTCAACAATTTGAGTTTCTCTTAAAGCTTCTCTAACTTTATTGGTATCAACCATTTGAGTATTATCTAAACCTAGTTTAGCTTCAACTAATTTTTCAGCAATTGATGCGAATCCATTATCCATTAATTCTTCTGTAAGTTTTACAGATTCTGTATTTACATTATTTGTTGTATTTTCTTCATTATTTAAAATAATTGTATTTTGAGTTAATGGACTAATTCCACCTTCAGTAGCAACTGTGGTATCTTGCGCAAGCATTTCTTTTCGTAAATCAATAATTTGAGTACTATCTAAAGCTTCGTTTCTTACTTCAGCAGTATCAATGATTTGAGTTACTTGTTTTTCATCCATTTTTGTTGACATTAATATTGTTGTTGCATCTTTCATAAAATCGTTAACAACACCAACATCAATTTCTTTTGTATCACTTGATATTATTGCATTTCCTAATTCTATTTTTTTATCTACAACACTATCATTGATTGTTTTTATTGTATTTTCATAAGTTTTATTATTATCTGCCAATCTCATTTCAACAACAGGTGTTGCAGCTACATTTTCTCTTTTGGTTTCTTGTCTATATTTTAATATTTCTTCTAAAGTATTATCTTTTAGTTCTTCTTCCGTTTCATCTGGTTCTTTTAATATTTTTTTGAATAATCCTGAAAAACCTTTTTTCTCTTCTTCATTTGATTCTACTGTAGTATTTTCTGTTGTAACAGAATCAAAATCAAATTTTTTGCTAAACATTTCATTTGTAGATTTTCCTTCTGTTTTTTCTACATTTTCAACTAATTCTGATTTTGCAAGACTTGATTTTATTGCATGATATACAGCTTTAAATACTTTTGTTTCTTCTTCAAATCTAACTTCTAATTTAGCTGGATGCACATTAACATCAACCAACTTTGGATCCATTTCTAAATTTAATACTATAAAACCATATCTTCCAATTGGAATCATTCCTTTATACGCTTGATCTGCTGCTGCAGTTAAATTTTTATCTTTTATATATCTTCCATTTAAGAAAAATAATTGATTTGCTCTATTTCCTCTTGCAATTACAGGTTTTCCTATAATACCTGTAACTTTTATATCTTCGTAATTATATTCTAATTCTATTGTTTCTGTTGCTACATCTTTTCCATAAATGCTATATATAACTGTTTTTAAATCACCATTTCCATTAGTTTGTACAACTGTTTTTCCATTACTTATTAATTTTATTGCTATATCTTTATTTACAAGTGCAATTCTTGTAACAGCATCTTCTATATATCCAGCTTCTGTATAATCTTTCTTCAAGAACTTATATCTTACAGGAGTATTATAGAATAAATTTTGAACTGTAATAGTTGTTCCTACATTTCTAGCAGCTTCACAAAATTCTAATGTTTTTCCACCTTCTACAACTATTTTATGTGCTGTTTCAGAATTTTCTTTTTTAGAAATCATTTCAACTTTTGCAATTGCAGCAATACTTGCTAAAGCTTCACCTCTAAACCCCATTGATTTAACAGTTTCTAAATCTTCAGCTTTTCTAATTTTACTTGTTGCATGACGTTCAAATGCAATTTCCATATCATCAGCAGCAATTCCACATCCATCATCTGTTATTTTTATTAGAGAAATTCCACCATTTTTTATTTCTACTGTAATATTTTTTGCTCCAGCATCTATTGAATTTTCTACCATTTCTTTTACAACTGAAGCTGGTCTTTCAATAACCTCTCCAGCTGCGATTTTGTTGATAGTTAAATCATCCAATAATACTATATTTCCCATTCTCTTTTCTCCTTTTCTAAAGTACTTTTTTAAGAAATTTATACTTAATTTTATTTATCCCATAATAGCATATTTTTAGAAATTATATCATTAAAATTATTTTTTGTATACTTTTTTAAAATATTATTTAACATTTTTTCCAAGCAAAAAAACATCTAATTTTAATTAGATGTTTTTAGTTTATTTAGTTGGATTTTTCATATTTGAAATATCTATTCCTTCTATTTCTAGCAATTTTATTTTCTTATCAATTCCTCCCGCATAGCCAGTTAAATTTTTATTATTTCCTATAACTCTATGACATGGAACGATTATTGATATAGGGTTGTGACTAACTGCTGCACCAACTGCTTGAGCAGACATTTTTTTCATTCCTTTTTCAGAAGCTAACCTTTTGGCAATTTCACCATATGTGATTACATTTCCATATGGAATTTCTTTTAATATATTCCATACTTTTACTCTAAAATCAGTACCATAAAGATTTATTGGTATTTCCTCTTCAGGTTTTTTCCCCGAAAAATAAATATCTAACCATTTTTTAGTTTTCTTAAAAATTTCTAAATCACATTTCTGTTCTGTAATTAAATTTAAAAAATATTTTTGTCCTTCAAACCAAAGTCCAGTTAAATTCTCGCCATCACTTACTAATATTATCTTTCCGATTGGCGATTCGTATTTACACATATAATTCATATAGCATCCCCCACTACTACATCTTTATATTAATAAACGCCTTAATCAATCTTTATATGATTATAAGGCTAGTACTCATTAAAATCAATAGTTATTACTCTTATATTTTATATGTAACATTTTTCTAAAAATTTCATAGTATATAACATACAAAAGATTTATACAGAGTCCTGTATAAACTAATAAATATATTTTAAGGAGGTTTTTGTTATGCCAGAAAATAGAGGTTGTGGTTGTGGATTATTTGGAGGAGACAATGAATGTCTTTGGATAATAATTCTTTTAATTATTTTATTCTGCTGCTGTGGAAACAATGGTGGTAGAGGCTGCTGCTAATACACACAAAAAAGAGCAATATAATATTGCTCTTTTTTCTTTTAATACATACCACTCATATCTGGCATTTCCATTCCATGATTTCCGCATCCACATGATTTTTCTTTTTTATTTGTAATTACACTTTCTGTGGTTAAAATCATTGACGCTACACTTTCTGCATTTTGAAGAGCAGATCTTGTAACTTTTGTTGGATCTACAATTCCACTTTTTTTCATATCAACATATTCTTCTTTAGCTGCATCAAAACCAACTCCTGGTTTGCTATTTTTTACTTTATCTAATATAACTGCCCCTTCTAATCCTGCATTTGTTGCAATTTGTTTTATTGGTTCTTCTAAAGCTTTTAAGATTATTTTTACACCTATTCTTTCATCTTCAGAAACTTCATTTAATATTTTTTCAACTTCTGGAATTACATTTACATATGCTGTTCCACCACCAGGTAATATTCCTTCTTCAATAGCAGCTTTTGTTGCTGATAAAGCATCTTCTATTCTTAATTTTTTCTCTTTCATTTCAACTTCTGTTGCTGCACCAACTTGAATTACTGCAACTCCACCAGCTAATTTTGCTAAACGTTCTTGTAATTTTTCTTTATCATAACTAGATTTTGTTTCTTCTATGTTATTTTTTATTTGATTGATTCTAGCTTCTATTTCTGTTTTATTTCCAATACCATCTACTATTATAGTATCTTCTTTTGAACATTTTACTTGTTTTGCTCTACCTAATTGTTCTAATCTTGCATCTTTTAGTTCTAATCCTAATTCTGATGTTATTACTTCACCACCAGTTAATATTGCAACATCTTCTAAAACATCTTTTCTGTTTTCTCCAAAGCCAGGAGCTTTAACTCCAACTACATTTAAAATTCCTCTTAATTTATTTAAAATTAATGTTGATAGAACTTCATTTTCAAAATCATCTGCTATTATAACAAGTTTTCCACCTTGTTCTGATAATTCTTCTAATATTGGTAATATTTCTTGAATATTTGATATTTTTCTATCTGTTATTAAAATATATGGATTATCCATAACAGCTTCCATTTTGTCTGTATCTGTAACCATATATGGAGAAACATAACCTTTATCAAATTGCATTCCTTCAACAACACTTACTTCTGTTGTTGATGTTTTTGCTTCTTCTATTGTTATAACTCCATCTTTTGAAACTTTTTCCATTGCATCAGCAATTAATTTTCCTATTTCTTCATTATTTGCTGAAATACTAGCTACTCTTGCAATATCTTCTTTTCCAGCAATTGGAGAACTAATTCTTTTCAAATTTTCAACAGCTACATTTGTTGCTTTATCCATACCTTTTTTTATTGATAATACATCTCCACCAGCAGCAACATTTTTTACACCTTCTTTTAACATTACTTGTGCAAGTACTGTTGCTGTTGTTGTTCCATCTCCAGCAACATCATTTGTTTTTGTTGAAACTTCTTTTACTAAACTTGCTCCCATGTTTTCAAATGGATCTTCTAGTTCAATTTCTTTTGCTATTGTAACCCCATCATTAGTAATTAAAGGCGCTCCAAAACTTTTATCTAATACAACATTTCTCCCTTTTGGTCCTAATGTTACTTTTACAGTATCAGCTAATTTATTAACTCCTTCTAATAATTTTTTTCTAGCATCTTCGCCATATATAATTTCTTTTGCCATATAAAATTTTCTCCTTTCATTTAATCACATTATAAGTATTCTCTATTCTACTATAGCTAAAACATCAGATTGTCTAACAATTAAATATTCTACACCTTCATATTTAACTTCTGTTCCTGAATATTTTCCTGTTATAACTTTATCTCCTACTTTTACTTCCATTTTTATTTTTTCGCCATCTATCATTCCACCTGGTCCAACTGCTACCACTTCTGCAATTTGTGGTTTTTCTTGAGAACCAGCATTTAATATTATTCCACTTTTGGTTGTTTGCTCTGCTTCAACCATTTTTACTAATACTCTATCTCCTAATGGTTTTATCATAATTTATTCCTCCTTCTTATATTTACAAATTATATGTTTCTTATGAGAAAATATTACACTTCTCATATTTGCCCCAATTTAAATTAGCAGTCATTTTGTTTGACTGCTAAAATTTTATACCCATTATTTTCATTTGTCAATACTTTTTTTATTCTTCATAACCTAATAGTTTAGGTTCACAAGTTAAATTAATGCCTAAGCTTTTTAAAACTTTTATTTCTGTTGTAGAAACCATATAAGAACTATGTGCTTCTAATCCTCTTAATTTATCTATCGATTCCATAGTTTTTTCTATAATAGGATTTGTTTTTTCACAAATACTTAATGCAATTAAAACTTCTGGTAAATTTAAGCAATAATTTCTTTTATATGATGTTTTTTGTTTTAATTTAAAAATTGATTCTAAAACTGATGGAGATAACAAGTATACATCGTCTGGTATTCCTGATAATTCTTTTATTGTATTTATCAGTAATGCACTAGAAGCACTTAACAATTCAGATTCTTTACCTGTTATAACTTTTCCATTTTCTAATTTTATAGCTAATACATTTACATTTTCTCTTTCAGATTTTTCTAATGCATATTTTACAATATCTCTATCAGAAATAGAAATACCAACATTATTCATAAGTTTTTTAATTTTTTCAACTGCTTGTTCTGTTCCAATCCCTTTTTTATAATCACAAATAGCAGCATAATATCTTCTTATTATTTCAGCTTTAGCTGCGTTTTGTGCTACTTCGTCATTTAATATACATTGACTAATCATATTTACTCCCATATCTGTTGGAGATTTATAAATATCATTACCACTAATTCTCTTTAATATATTTTTCAAAATTGGAAATGCTGAAATATCTCTATTATAATTTACTGCTTTAACATTGTATTCTTCTAAGTGGAAAGAATCTATCATATTCATATCACCCAAGTCTGCTGTTGCTGCTTCATAAGAAAGATTAACCGGATGCATTAATGGTAAATCCCATACAGGAAATGTTTCAAATTTAGCATATCCTGCTTTAACACCTTTTTTGTGTTCATGATAAAGTTGAGATAAACATGTTCCTAATTTTCCGCTATTTGGACCTGGGGCTGTAACAACAACTAATTTTTTGGTAGTTTCTATATATGGATTTTTTCCATAGCCATCTTCACTAACAATAGTTTCAACATCATCTGGATATCCTTTAGTTGGAGTATGTATATACATTTTTATGTTTTTACTAATTAAAGTTTGTTTTAATTTTTCTACTTCTTCTTGACCTGTATACATAGTTACAACAACACTATTAATTTCTATTCCTAATTTTTGAATACTTTCTATTAATCTAATTAATTCAGCATCATATCCAATACCATAATCTGCTCTTATTTTATTTTTTTGAATATTACTAGCATTTATACAAAATATTATTTCTAAGTTTTCTTTAAATTCTTGTAATAATCTTATTTTTGCATCAGGAGTAAAACCTGGTAACACACGACTTGCATTATAATCATCAAAAATTTTTCCACCAAATTCTAGATATAATTTGTTATCAAACATTTTAATTCTTTCTTCAATTTTTTCTTTTTGAATTTTTAAATATTTCTCATTGTCGAATGCTATTTCCATTATTATTTCCTCCACTTCTATTTTTAAACAAAAAAAACAGATTAAAAAAGTGGTTTTTTTTTTAATCTGTTTCGATTTTTTCTTTCAACAAAATTATTGTTACATTTTGTTTTCCAAATTGCAAGTATTTATTATTACAATTTTTTATTACATTTTTTAATAAATTATTTTTTTATTGTATTTTTTTTTACTTTAATATATAATTTATATATTAATGTGGAGGTATGAGCTAATGCAA
>JAZQTI010000144.1:0-8147 GCA_045630665.1 Candidatus Scatovivens sp. | reverse complement strand
CAATGTAAATTCTCCTATATAAAAAAACAAATACTATATAAGTATTTGTTTTTTTATCTTCCTTCATCACCCAAAATTCATTAACATTTTTTTCTGGGCTAGCATATATTCCATGAATTAATCTTACTAGAAGTCCATGTACAATCATATTTCGTAAGTCATGAATTGCTAGTTTTTTATTTTTTGTCTTCCATTTTCTAAAATTTATTATTTAAAAAGCAGATTTATTTAGATTTTCAACAATTTCAGGATTTAATCCAAAACTCATTCTCATTTTTAACAAATCCTTTTTCTATTAATTCTTTTTCTACAGATTCAAAAAATTTTTTCTCTTCTCTATAAGCCTCATCTGTATATTTAAAATTTTCCCATTCCATTTCTACATACGGATATACTATAGCTTGTTTAACCCCATTATCATTTATAAAAGTATTAAAATAATTTCCCGTATTTTCAATTTCATACCCTTGTAAAATCCTTGCAATAGTCGCAATAATCCCTATTTCTAACACAATATTATTAGCACCGTTTCCATCAGACATTTTAAAATCTTGATATATCCATTCTTGTGACATTGGATCATTATCATCAATTTTGTAATATATTTTTCCTAATGGTTCCCAATGTCCTGGAATTAACTTACCTTTAATATGATATCTTTTACCATTAACCTCTAACGTACATTCAGAATCATCCCAACCTTGTGGCATATAAAATCTCAACATTTTAATTTCTTTATCCATTTTTTCTCCTTTCTATTACTAGCTTATAGCTTCACTTTAATTAACAAATAACCAAATGGTTATATCTTTTTTTATTCCAATATCGGATCGTCTTCTTCTTTCTCATCATTAGTATCTGTAGTTTGATCTCTTCTAATATCTAACGACAATTTATTTTTTATTCTTTCTATTACAGTCTTATGCTTCTCTTTTTCTTTTTTTGATAAGTTATCTAGCTCTTGTAAAAACTCTACTTTTTCTTCTTGTGAAGCAGGTTTCAATATAGGTTTATTTCCTATAGTATATAATTCATCATATTGTTCCCTATTTGCATCTAAAACAAATATTATAGATTTTCCATTTTTTGTACAATGTATAGCAACTAACTCATCATTATCACCATAGCCAGTTTCAATTGGTAAATCGATATTAGGAATTTCTCTTCCTACATTTTGTCTATAATATTTTTCAGCTAAACTAGTCATTTTTGAAAATGTAATTCTTTTTGTCCAGTATGTTGGAGAATTCGGATTAAATTCATCATCCATTCCATTTCCCCAATCATATAATTGGTAACTTTCATTAATTCCTTTATGCCATCTCATATGAACAAACGAATCTCTTAATTTATTTCTATCGTATGTATTTCCATCCAGTTCTAATTCATTTTCTGTTATAAGTGTATCAAACAAATATCCATAATATATTGATGAACTAAAAGATAAAATACTAAAAATATCATATGCATCATATAGTATATTTTTATCTATACCAAATTTATTAGCATATTCTATAAGCGGATTACTCTCTTCAGCTTTTTTTTCTGAAAAACATTTTGCAGCTTCATCAAATAATGTTGTAGCATTGGTCTTTTTTAGTCGAACACAATTCAGAAAAGCATGGTTTACAAATAGTTGACGTTCTTTAGTTACAGAAAGAGGAAAAGAACTTAAAAACACATGTGTTTCTATATCTGTACCAACTTCTCTTCTCATTCTCCAATATTCAAGTTCTTCTTTTACAACTCTTTTTTGTGCTGGATTCAAGTAAAAATCCTTATATTCTAACCCTTTTTTTGAAAGCCTAAATTCATATCCTTTTGTCTTTTTACCAGATCCAAAATGAGAATCTATTGATTTTATTTGTTCTTCTGTCAATTTTTTTCTTGAAAAAAATTTTCTCAAATATACATTATTAAAAGAACCAATATTGCTAGTATTTTCCCCATCGTCTCTAATTGAATATGCTTGTACCGAACTAGCTTTTTTAATTTCACTTGCTATTTGTGAAAGTTCATTTGCTGTTATTTTTACATGAAATGGTTTAGGCTTAGTATTATTCAACCTAATTTCTATAACTGGCCTATTTTTTTCATCATCTTTAATAATTTTGCATAATTCATTAAAATCATTATGATTTAATGCATTTCTTATAAACATTATGATTTTTCTATTACTGAAACTTTTCCTATCATTCGGATTTACAAAGATCTCATTAGGAATTCTTAATTTGTCTATTTTATTTTCACTTAAGTATGGAAAAAAATTATCATATAATGTAGTCATATATTTTCTTGTTAATTGAATTTCATACATTTCAATCATTGTGTAATAATAGCTTTCTGAAGAATATTGTGCTCTGTCTGAATCACACATCATTTTTTGAAACAAATCTATAAATTTTTCTTTAGGATTTAAAACTGAATGTGATACAAGCAATGAATAATCTCTTAAAAGTGTTGCAACTTCTTGTTTAGTAAACTCTTTTTTTATCATAGTTATTCCTCCAAATCTAAAATATATCTAACATCACAAGCAAAATGCCCTGTTTTTACTATTGGTTCATATATTCTTGTGAAACCATATTTTTCATAAAATTTTTGTGCTGCAATCATATTGTCTAATGTTTCCAAGTAACATCTACTATAATATTTTTTTGCATATTCTAATGCTTTTTGTATAAGTCTATGTGATATTCCTATTCCCCTTATTTCTGGCAAACAATACATTTTTTGCAGTTCACAAACGTCTTCTATTCCATCTAATTTTCCAATTCCAACGCCAGCAACAACCTTATCATTTTCATCTGTTGCTACCCAATATTTATTTCCTTCTGTATTATATATTTCTGAAAATCTTCCTAAATTCGGATCTGCCCATGCTGTTCCTTCATGATTTGCTCCAAATTCTATTAAACACGTTCTTATAACATTTTCTACTTGTTTATTATCTTTAGGTTCTATTTCTCTTATTGTATATTCCATCTTTGTTCTCCTTATATATTTTAATGTTTATTTCTTCAAGAATTCTAATACTCTAGAATTAAAATCTTTAGCTTGTTCATATACTCCATGACTGTATTCTTCATAAACAAAAATTTCACTTGATTTTATTTGTTTCGCCATTTCTTCAGTTCCTTCAATTCCAAGAGCTTTATCTTTTCTAGCACCTATTATCAATGTTGGACATTTTATACCTTCTAATTTACTATACGCATTATGTGTTAAACATGATTTAGCTTGAATTATAAAACGTTCATATTTGACATTTTTTCCAAATAATCCTAATAATCTATATACTTTTCTATTTTTTTCCAAATACTTTCCTGTATAAGATCTTTCAGCAGTATCTATCATTATTCCTTTATAGTCATTATTTTTTGCTTTTTCTATCCAGTTATTAACTGTATCCTCTAAAATTTCATTCGATTTTGATAAAGTAACTGCTAACACTAATTTATTTATTTTTTCTGGTGCATTAATTGCAATATATTGTGCTATCATTCCACCTTGAGAAACTCCTACAATATCGGCTTTATCCAGATTTAACTTTTCCATATGGTCTATAATATCATTTGCCATATCTTCTGTTGAAAAGCCTACCGAAATATTATTTCTTCTGCTAAATACATATACTCTAAAATCTTTAGCAAACATTTTATACATAATTGAAAATGGTATTGCTAATCCTTTAACTGTTTTCAAACCATCTCCAACTCCCGGAATAATAATCAAGTTTCTATTCCCTTTACCAAAAGATATATAATCGGCAGTAGTATTATCTATATCTATTCTTTCATTTCTTGCATTATAAAACATTTCTTTCCTCTCTTTTTAATTATTATATATTGCAATTAAAATATTTCTGCATAAGTTTTATTATAAAAATTAATCTATCATATTTAAAATAATATCATACTAAAATAATAATATCAAATATCTTCTTTTTTACATTTATTTTATTTTGATAACAATTTGCAAGATTATTTGACATCTTTATTTCTGTTTGATAAAATTTTAATATAAATACAACAGATAAAAGGAGAAAAATATGGAAGGAAAAAGAACAATAAAAATTGGTCTATCTACATTAGCTGTTATTATTGCTGTAACAATTATTGCTATTGTTGCTTGTGTAGTTCTTACAATGAACCTATTAAAAAATACACTTTCAACAGAAGTAAGTTCATTAAAATCATCTGTTCAAGAATTTTATTCAGCAGATAAACGTTATGAACAATATATCAATACATATTCTCAAAAAATAAAATATGTTCTTGAAGGTCAAAGCAAAATTCTAATTAATTTAACTGGTGATAGACAATATGAATTACCTGGAATTTCTGCCGTATATTTAAATGCAAATAATGAAGCATATGTTAATATTGAAAAAAATAGTAACTTATTTGCTACTTATGGTGCTGAATATAATATTGGCAAAGAAGTTGCAAACATATTTGTATGTAACGTAGGTAATGGTGGATACTCTTATATCATACTTTTAAATTTAGATGGAACAGTAACTGTAGTTAATGGAATTAAAACAGAAGAAGGAAAACTTGAAGTTGAGAAAATCGAAGAATTAAAAAACATCGTAAATGTATTAGATTGTAAGATTTCTCCAGATGGAACAACCTCTGCTCGTCAACCAGCATTCGTAGATATAGATGGTAACATCTACTATATGGCTGAAGATGGTATTAAATTATATTAATAATTATTTTAAACACTATAAATAAAAGGAAAGTTAAAATACTTTCCTTTTTATTTTTTATTCTTCATTTTGTCTTACTTTTTCCAAAGCCTCTTTAAATCCATCAATTTTTGTCAAGTCTACACTTTCTAAATCAGCAAAAATATTATTTTTATTAATATATAAATCTATTAATATTTTATTTGAATTATCATTTGTGCTATTTTCAATTAATTGTTCTAGCACTTTATATGCTTCATTTTCTTTTAAAAAGCATATTTTTTTTCTTCTTGTTTTATTTTTTGATGGAAGAATATATTCTACCCATATATAAAATTTTCTTTCATATTTTCCATCTATATAACCGCAACCAATTATTGAACCTGTTACACATTCTTTTGTATTCTTTAGTTCAGAATAATTAAAGTTCATTTTATCTGTTAATAAATAAAAAAGTCCAATTACTACAATTAACATTGGAATAACCATTGAAAAGTAAATCCATGAAAATCCTAATCGTATAACTGCACTAATTATTAATCCGCTAAAAAGTATTATAGAAAAAACTTTAAGCATATTTAAAATTTTTAAATCATTTGGCATTTCTGCATCTTCTAACTTCATATTTGCTCTCCTCAAGTTTTAGTAATAACATATTATTATAAATATTTTTTTTAATCAATATATTATCATGTTATTATTTATTATTTTTAGATAAATTTTTTAAATTGTTGTAATTATTTTTCTTTTATGATATGATTTTTGTAGAATATTGTACGGAGGAAAAAACTATGAAGAAAAAAGAAATAACAGCCAAAACTACTGTTAGAGCAGTAATTACCGGATTCGTTTCATATGGTATTATTGCTGTATTCATATGTTTATTAATTTTTGCTGTTGGAAATCATTATTTAGAGCAATTCAAAAGTGAAACCGCTCACGGTTTATATATAACACTTCCATGTATTTCAGTAATTTTACTTTACTTTACAATTCATGGAATTTGTAGATTAAGTACTTATGATGTATTTAAAAAATGTAAAACAAATCCAAACAATTATAAAGATATTGTTAAAGCACTAACAATCTTTTTCGTAATTTGTATTATATTATCAATGGTAGTATTCTTAAGCTTATTACAACTTAATTTACAATATCAACTAAAATCTATTGAACTAGCTTCAATACAATATAGAGAAGTATTTTCTGAAAATCACATTAAAATACTTCAATCTGAAATGAATTCTGTATACGAAATATCAAAAGCAAATTTAACAACATCAACAATAATATTAGTAGCAGGACTTTCAATTTCATTCCTTTCTTTAATACCTTATCAAAGAAAGATGATTTTAGAATATAATAAATATTAAAATAAAAAAGTAGACTTTTTAAAGTCTACTTTTATTTTTTAGTCATTATTTCCTTTTAATTTTTCAGCTCTATCTGTAGCAATTAAGTTGTCTATCATTTCATCCATATCACCATTTAAGAAGTTTTCAAATTGGAACACACTAAATCCAATTCTATGGTCTGTTATTCTTCCTTGAGGATAGTTATATGTTCTTATTTTTTCGCTTCTATCTCCAGACCCAACTTGACTCTTTCTTTCACTTGCTACTGCTTTTTCTTGTTTTTCTCTTTCTATATCATAGATTTTTGATCTTAACATTCTCATTGCATATTCTCTATTTTGAAGCTGAGATCTTTCTGTTTGACATTCTGCAACAATTCCTGTTGGTTCATGTATTAATCTAACCGCTGATGATGTTTTATTAACGTGTTGTCCACCAGCACCAGAAGCTCTAAATACTTCCATTCTGATATCTGCTGGGTTTATTTCAACATCAACGTCTTCAACTTCTGGAAGAACCGCAACTGTAGCTGTTGATGTATGGATTCTACCACTACTTTCTGTGTCTGGAACTCTTTGTACTCTGTGTACACCACTTTCGAATTTAAATCTACTATATGCTCCTTTTCCAGTTATCATAAATGATATTTCTTTATATCCACCAATTCCAGTTTCATTTTCATATATTACTTGTATTTGGAAACGATTTTTTTCTGCATACATTGAATACATTCTAAATAGAACTCCAGCAAATAATGCAGCTTCTTCTCCACCAGCACCAGCTCTAATTTCACAAATAACGTTTTTATCGTCATTTGGATCTTTTGGAATTAAAAGAATTTTTAATTCATCTTCTAATGTTGGAAGTTTTTCTTTTGCTTCTAACATTTCCATTTCGGCTAACTCTTTCATTTCTGGATCATCTAGCATTTCTTTTGCTTCTTCTAAATTCTTTTTAACTGTTTTGTATTCTCTATATTTAAAAACTATTTCCTCTATATCACTATGTTCTTTCATATAGTTTTTCCATTCATTTTGTCTTGAAATAACGTCTGGATCACTTATTAGAACATTTAGTTCCTCATATCTTTTTTCTACGTCTTCTAATCTTTGAAACATAAAAACCTCTTCCTTTTTTAAAATTTGCTAAATAATTATATCACAAATAATTGATATATTCAACAATTACGTCATTTCTTTTACTAAATTTTAGAAAAATTGAAATCAATATTCATTTTCTCTAGACTTTCTTTTTCTCTATTTGAACATGTAAAAATTATTATTTGATTATTTTTAAAATTTGTATTTAAATATTGGAATATATTTTCAATTCTATCATCATCAAAATACGCAAAAGCTTCATCTAATATTATTGGCATTGTTTCTTCTGTTATTTCATTTAATGCACTCAATCTTAAAGATATATACATTTGGTCTATTGTTCCTACACTTAATCTACTTACTGGAACATAACTTCCATTAGCAAGTTCTACTCTTAAACCTTCTGAATCACTAAAAGCAATATTTTGATATCTTCCATTTGATATTTTTGAAATTATATCACAAAGATTTTCAGTAAAACGAGGACTTATCGATTCTTTTACTTGTTCATATGCTCTTTCAAGACATTCTTTTGCAATATTGTAAGAATTATTCAAAGATATTAACTCTGTTTTTTCATCTTCAGCATCTTGAAGTTCTTCTTCTATAATAGCTAAATCTTCTAACTTTTTACTGATATCATTTTCTGTTGTTTCCATTGTATGTAATCTGAATTTTATTGTATTTAATCTATTATCTTTTCTTTCAATTTCTCTTAATATTTCATCATAATTTTTATCTAAGTTTTCTTCCATAAAACCAAGATCTAAAAATTTAGTATATTTTTCTATAAGTTCATTTTTTTCTTTTTCAATATCATTAGAAAGCCTTTCTTGTTTTTCTTCAGCTTCTTTTCTTTGAATTTCTTGATTTTGTTTTAATACTTCAATTTCATGAATTATTTTTTCTTTATTTAAATCTCTATTACTTTCTTTTTCTTTAATTTTATCTGTATCTAATTTCTTTTTATAAAACACAAAAATTAAAGGTAATAATGCA
>JAZQTI010000143.1:0-2176 GCA_045630665.1 Candidatus Scatovivens sp. | reverse complement strand
AAAAAATAAAATACCAGAATTACGTGTAGGTAATACTGTTAGAGTTCACGTAAGAATAAAAGAAGGAAACAAAGAAAGAATCCAAGTTTTCGAAGGAATTATAATTAAAAAACAAGGTGGAGGAGTTAACGCAACATTTACAGTAAGAAGAATTTCTTATGGTGTAGGTGTAGAAAAAACATTCTTAGTTCACTCTCCAATGATCGAAAAAGTTGAAGTAGTTAGAGTAGGTAAAGCAAGAAGAGCTAAATTATACTACTTAAGAGATAGAGTTGGTAAAGCTGCTAAAACTAAAGAAAAAGTAGGAGCAAGAATCGAAAACAAAGAAATCGTTGTTAAAGAAGAAATAGTTCCAGGTGAAGCAGCAGTAGCAGAAGTTGTTACAGAAGAAGCAGTAGCAGAAGCAGTAGAAGCTGCAAAAGTTGAAGAAGCAGCAAAAGCAGCTGAAGAAGCAAAAAAAGCAGAATCAGCAGAATAATATTTGCAAAAATAAATAAAATAAGCGAAAGTTATGCTTTCGCTTATTTTTTTATTTACTATAGAATATTACTTGAAAAAGAAATATATTTATGATTTAATTTTTATAGAAATTAATAAAAGGAGCAAAAAATGGAAAAACCAAGAGATCCAATAATGGAGGAAATAGAGAGTTTAAAAAAAATAAAAACGCTATTCTTAACAACAACTATTGTTGGAATTATATTTGTTTTGATTTTAAAAGAAATAGCACTTATGTTCATAATGATTTCAATTCCATTAGCTGTTTTAGCGTTTATTATTGCCCTTTTTGCAATAATTATAGTAAACTCTGATCCACTTGAAAAAGCAGATGAAAGTACAATTGAAAATATAAATATTGATGAATATAGAGGGAAAAATGTGAGAGTTGTTAATAAAAGTGGAGCTGAAAATTTAAAAGTATTAGGTACACTGTTTTTGTCATATATAATAATAGGTGGATTTGCATATATTATGATGTTATTAAATTCTTTATTTACATTTTTCTAAATAAAAGTTTAGAATAAAAAATATAATTTTTTTGAAAAAATACCTTGACAAAATAATGTTAATGCATTATAATTTATACTTGTCAGAGGAAATAATGCAGGTGTAGTTCAATGGTAGAATTCCAGCCTTCCAAGCTGGCTATGCGGGTTCGATTCCCGCTACCTGCTCCAAATAATTTTTATTATTTAAATTTCCACTTGTCAAAATAAATATGCAGGTGTAGTTCAATGGTAGAATTCCAGCCTTCCAAGCTGGCTATGCGGGTTCGATTCCCGCTACCTGCTCCATAAGAATTAGTCATTGTATTAGAAATTGTCTAGTATGATGGCTTTTTTGTTTATACAAATCTAAAGGAGAATAAAATGATAAATATAAAATTTTTAAAAAATGAAAATAGAGCGGTAATTTATGATGAAGACATAGAGATTGGCGAATGTAATTTTTTAGAAAATGAAGGTACCTGGAATATAATTCATACGATTGTAGACAGTAAATATCAAGAACAAGGTTTAGCAAGAAAGTTAGTAGAATGCATTATACAAAAAGCAAAAGAATACAACAAAGAATTAATGGCTGATTGTTCTTATGCTAGAAAAGTGATACAAGGAGAAAAATAAAATAAAAATTTATGGAAATAGAAATACCTTATGGATTGAAATGTCAAAAGAAGAAATATAATATAAGTGTATAATTAGATATATTTTAAAATATTGAAAAATTCAATATTTTTGTGTATAATTAATTATATAAATGCGGGTATAGTTTAGTGGTAGAATACCATGCTTCCGACCTGGTTGCGCGAGTTCGATTCTCGCTACCCGCTCCAACCTGGCTGATTTTCAACCTTTCTCAACGTTTTTCAACAGTTTTGAAAGTGCTGAAAAATCAGCTTTTTTACGTTTAATAGTGTTGAGTGGTTTTCAATGATTTTGAGTGGTGAGAAACCTATTGGTCAACAAATGAAAATCTGTTGACCAATAAAGTAGTATTTTGTTGACCAACGACTTTGGAAACTCAACTGGCACAATAAATACAGAAATCGTTTTGGTGAGTAAAAATTGTATTTTTTTACTCACCTTTTTAAAAAGTGGAGCATGGGTGGGAGAAAAATACAAATAAATAGTGTTGGAAAATGTTGTATAGTGTTAAAAATAAATAAAAAATAAAC
>JAZQTI010000142.1:0-11753 GCA_045630665.1 Candidatus Scatovivens sp. | reverse complement strand
ATTAACCTGTGGCAACATTTAAATTAAAGTACTCGACAAATTATTATTTTTACCAAACTTTTTATATTGAAATAAAATAATTAATATGATAGAATAATCACGTTATAATAGATAAATAAGGGGAAGAAAAAATGGACTTTTTAGATATAGAAATAACACAAAAAATGTACATAAAAATATTAGTAATATTAATAATATTAGTTATAATTTATTTGGCACTTACAATGAGTTCTCTTTTAATTTTTAAATCATACTCATTAGGGCCAAATACTTCTGTGAATGATGAACTAATAAATACACACATAGATGTATTAGAATCAAAAGGAAAAAAAATTGAAATAGCTGGATGGGCTTATAAAGAAGGCGATAAAATAACAACAGTAAATGCAAATTATGTTTTAAAACATCAAGAAACAGGAAAAATGTATTTAATGAGAACAAAGATGGAAGAAAATATAAATTTAGAAGATCCAGATATAAAACTTGCAGGAATTCATGCACAATGTTTATTATTTGGAATACCATCAGGAAAATATGATATTTGTGTTTTATATCAAAATGGAGAATCAGATATTTTAGCAGACACATTAATTGATGTAGATTTATAAAAAATAAAAAGGATGGAAAAAAATGAAAGAAAAAATACAAAAATTTCTTAAAAGTGGAAATGTTGCATTACTTGCTTTATTTATATTAGAAATAGTTTTAATGATTTTTATTACTCCAAATAGATATGATGATAAAGTTTTTTTAGAAAGTGTTACTGGAGTTTCTGTATGGTCTTATGTTGGACCAAGATATTATAATTGGTCTTCAAGGCTTATTATAGAATTTGTACTTTGCTCAGTTCTAAAAATATCAAAATATTTATGGATATTAATAGAATCTTTAATGGTAACTTTAGCAGGATATTCAATTGCTAAATTGTTTGTTAAAGACAATGAAAACAAAAAAGAAAATTTAATAATGTTAGTTTCAATGATTTTGATTTATCCAATTATGCAAATGAATAGTGCTGGTTGGGCTGCCACAACAATAAATTATATGTGGCCTATGGCTACAGGATTGTTTGCCTTAATTCCAATAAGAAAAATATGGGATGGAGAAAAAATTAAATTTTGGCAATATCCACTATATATATTAGCTCTTTTATTTGCGGGAAATCAAGAACAATCTTGTGCTATTTTATTTGGAACTTATTTATTGTTTGCAATATTAATGATTATAAAAAATAAGAAGCTTCATCCTTTTATGGTAATTCAAAGTGTGTTAATTATTGCAAGTTTAGTGTTTATACTAACTTGTCCGGGAAATGTTGCAAGAACTGAAACAGAAATTGCTAATCAATTTAAAGATTTTGAAATGCTAACTATATTAGATAAATTTGGAGTAGGGTTAACTGCAACAATTGGATTAATAATAAAAAAAGGTAATATAGTTTTTGCTATTATGAGCATGATTATTGCTGTATATATTTTCTTAAACTATAAAGAAAAATTATATAGAGTAATAGCTCTTGTTCCTGTATTTTCTATATTAACTTTAAGTTATTTTATATATAATACAACAGAAATGTTTCCATTTTTCGGAACACTAAAAACATTATTAATTGAAGAAAATGTTATGCTTACAGCAGCAAATTGTAATAATTTGCTAAATGTAATTCCAATAATATTTGCCACAACAAACTTTATTTGTTTAATAATGTCTTTATTATTAATTTTTAAGAATTTAAAAAACAATGTTGCTTTATTAGTTTTTTTGGTTGGACTAGCTTCTAGACTAATAATGGGATTTTCTCCAACTGTATTTTTATCAGGAGAAAGAACAATGTTATTTTTAGATTTTTCTATGATAATAGTTGGATTATTAGTATGGCAAGAACTAATAAAGAAGAGTGATAAAAATGATAAAAAAATTCAAAAGAGAATGGAATTTGTGATTAAGTCAGGAGCTATATTACAATATATAAATTGTTTAGTTTGTATATTAATCACACAAAAATAAATACGAAGGAAGGTTAAAAAAATGGATGTTGCAAATTTTACAGACAAATCAAAAGAAGCTATAAGTATTGCTAGTAATTTAGCAATAAAAAATAACAATCCAGAAATTAGTGATTGCCATATGGTTACAGCCTTGTTAGATGATAAAGGCGGAGTAATAAATATGCTTTTCAAAAAAATGGATATAAATACAGACTCTTTATTAAAAATGCTTGAAGAAGAAATTGCAAAAATGCCTAAAGTAAGTGGTAATGTATCTTTACGTTTTTCTGTTCCTGCGGAAAAAGCTTTAGAAGAAGCAGAAAAACAAGCAAAATCAATGAAAGATCAATTTATATCTGTTGAACATTTAATGCTTGGAATTTTAGAACATGCAACTGAAGCTTTAAGAAAAATTTTAAAATCTTATAAAATAGATAAGCATAAATTTTTAGTGGCATTAAAAGATATAAGAGGAAATGTAAATGCTAATTCAGAAACTCCAGAAGACACATATGATGTGTTATCAAAATTTGGGAAAAATGTTACTGATTTAGCAAAACAAAATAAATTAAATCCTGTCATAGGTAGAGATGATGAAATTAGAAATGTTATAAGAATATTATCTCGTAAAACAAAAAATAATCCAGTTTTAATCGGTGAACCTGGTGTTGGTAAAACTGCAATTGTAGAAGGTTTAGCTCAAAGAATTGTTAGAGGAGATGTTCCTACTAGTTTGAAAGGAAAAACAATTTTTGAATTAGATTTAGGTTTATTAATAGCTGGTGCTAAATATAAAGGTGAATTTGAAGAGAGATTAACAACAATATTAAAAGAAATAGATAAAAGTAATGGAAATATAATTTTATTTATTGATGAGATTCATAATTTAGAAGGTGCTGGTAAATCTGATGGTGCAATGGATGCAAGTAACCTTTTAAAACCTCGTTTAGCTAGAGGAGAGTTACATTGTGTTGGTGCAACTACATTAGATGAATATAGAGAATATATTGAACAAGATCCAGCTTTAACTAGACGTTTCCAACAAGTATTAGTTCCAGAACCAACAGTTGCTGATTGTATAACTATATTAAGAGGTATACAAGAAAAATTTGAAATATTCCACGGTGTTAAAATTCAAGATTCTGCTATAATTGCAGCTGCAACATTATCAAATAGATATATTGCGGATAGATTTTTACCAGATAAAGCAATAGACTTAATAGATGAAGCTTGTGCTATGATTAGAAGTGAAGTTGAATCTATGCCAACAGAAATTGATGTTGTATCTAGAAAAATTATGCAATACGAAATAGAAGAAAGATCTTTAGAAAGAGAAGAGGGGGATAATCCAAAAACTCAAAAAAGACTTCAAAATATTAGAAATCAATTATCTGAATTAAGACAAGAATTCCAAGATATGAAATTAAAATGGGAAGAAGAGAAAAAGAATATTGAAAAAATCCAAAAATTAAAAAGTAAAATAGATGATGTTAATGCTCAAATTGAAAAAGCAGAAAGAACATATGATTTAAATAAAGCTGCAGAATTAAAATATTCTACACTTCCAAATTTAAAGAAACTATTAGAACAAGAAGAAAAAGAAATTGAAAAAACACAAGGAAAAAATACATTACTTAGAAATAAAGTTACAGAAGAAGAAATTGCAAATGTTGTTTCTAAATGGACAGGAATTCCTGTTTCAAAACTTGCTGAAGCAGAAAAGGAAAAATTAGTTCACTTAGAAGATATTTTACATCAAAGAGTTGTTGGACAAGATGAAGCTGTAAAAAAAGTTAGTGAAGCTATTATTAGAGCAAGAGCTGGTATTGCAAATCCAAACAGACCAATAGGATCATTCTTATTTTTAGGACCTACTGGTGTTGGTAAAACAGAACTTGGAAAAACATTAGCTGCTACACTTTTTGATGATGAAAAAAATATGATAAGAATTGATATGTCTGAATATATGGAAAAATTTAGTGTAACAAGACTTATTGGTGCACCTCCAGGATATGTTGGTTATGAAGAAGGTGGACAACTAACGGAAGCTGTTAGAAGAAAACCTTATTCAGTTGTATTATTTGACGAGGTTGAAAAAGCACATCCTGATGTATTTAATATTTTCCTTCAAATTTTAGACGATGGTAGAGTAACAGATTCTCAAGGAAGATTAATTGATTTTAAAAATACAGTTATTATATTAACTTCAAATTTAGGATCACATTATATATTAGATAGTATTGCAAGACATGGTGAAATAACAGCTGATGCAAGAGAAGAAGTAGATAAAATATTAAAACAACATTTTAGACCAGAGTTTTTAAACAGATTAGATGAAATTATATGTTTTAAAGCGTTAGAAAAAGATGTTGTATATGGAATTGTTGAACTTATTTTACAAGGTGTTATAAATAGAATAAAAGAAAGAGGAATTGAATTATCATTTACTAAAACTTCTATTAAATGGTTAGTTGAAGAAGGATATGATATGGAATTTGGTGCTAGACCATTAAAAAGAATTGTACAATCTCAAGTTGAAACTTTACTTGCGAGAAAAATGATTGCAAATGAAATAAAAGAGGGAGATAAGATAGAAGTATATTATGATAAAAGAATAACTGGATTAAATATTAGACCAAAAGTTGAAAAACAAGAAGTTCCTGTTCAAGCTCCAAATAATAATATAGAAGATAAGCCAAAAGAAAACGAAGCAAACGAAGAAATCAATAATAATGAAAATTAAAAAATAAAAAGATGGCATATAAAATGTCATCTTTTTTATATAAAAAATTAAGGAATATAAAAACCTCTCTAAAATAGAGAGGTTTTATTTTATTTTATTTTTGGTAATACTTTATAAATAATTTTAAAGCAATCAAATTTTTCAACTTCATTTTCATATAAGCAATCTAAATAAATATTTAATTCTTTTAGATCTTTAGCAGCTCTAATTACTGCTGGATTTAAATTTGAATTGAACATTAATTCTACTGCTAAATCAACTGCTGCATATACAGAACTTTTTTCTTTTATTCTCATAAATCTATAAGCTTCTTTAAAACGAGAAATTATAGGCATTTTGAAAGTAGAAAGAGGTAATGTATATTCATTATCAATTACTTCTTGTACTGTTTGGTATTCATCACTAGTTCTTAATTTTTTCATTACATCTTCAATTGTATATGGTAAATATACTTTTTGTGTTTCTTCTGAAATTAAAAGTGTTTTGTTGTCACATATTGAAGATTCATCTTGAGCTTGTGGTTGAGTTTGTGATGATAAATCAGCAATAACTTTATTTAACATTGATAATTCTATTTTATTGTTAACAGAAGATAATTTAAATGCTTCTTTAACAATTAATTCAATTTTGTTATTCTTTTTGGCAAATGTGATATTGTTTATAGCATTTGCAAATTCAATGTCTTCAAAGTTTGTATTAAGCACAAAATAATCTTTTTTGTTATGAATTTCGATATATTTGTTTCCAACTTTAACAAAGAAATTATGTTTTGGTGTAGATATATGTATGTTTTCAGAAAGAACTGAAATTCCATCAAAGTCTGACACTATTTCATAAGATTCATTTAAAATTGAAATAGAGAAGATATCATCTTTATTAATTAAAATATTGATAGCTTTTTCTTCTGTTATTTCATCTGAAATTAATTCATTAGGTAATTCATCAACTAAATAAGGATCAGTAGATGGGGTTTGTACTTCTGGAAGTGTTTCTAATTCAGAAATAGCTTTTGTTAATGAATCAATTATTTTTAAGAAATCAGAAGAGTTTTCTGAAGCTGGTAATTCTTCAGTTTTAGTATCTTGTGGTTTTAAATCTTCTTCTGATAAGTTATCTAAAAGAGCTTCTTCTAATAAACTTTCTTCCAAATCGATATCTAAATCATCTTGAGTTTCTTCTGATGATAATAATTCTGAAAGAAGTTCTTCTTTTAAATCACCATCAAAATCTTTGGTTGAGAATGCTTCTGTTAAAAGATTTTCTACAACTTGAGAATTTTCTAAATCTTCTATTTGGATTTCATCAAGAATATCTTCATCAGATAATTCTTCAGATAAATCTTTATCAATTAATTCTTCGTCTAATAATTCTTCCAATACTTCTTCGTCTGTAAAATCTTCTTCAAATGTTTCTTTTAGAAGAGTAGAAGTGTTGTTTTTTTCATCATTATCTAAGTCTTCTTGTTCTGAATCTATACCGAAGTAAGCTTCAATAGAAAATGTTTCGTCATTATATTCGTTTTCTTTTTCTAGATTTTCTAAATCTTTAGAAGAGATGTTATCAAAATCAACTTCATCTTTTGGAGCGTTTTTATCAAATTCTTCTGCTTCTAAAATTAGTTTATCTATAAGTTTATTTGAGAATTTATATTCTTCGTCTGTTTCTATATTATCATCATCATCTTCTTCTGAAATTCTTGAAGAATCAGAAAGAGGAGTGATAACGTTAGAATAATCTATGTTTTGAGAATCATAATTTGTACTTTCCTCAACAAGTTGTGTTGGTAAAATATCTTGTTGAACAGTATTTGTAATTGTTGCAACAGGATCGGCAGAAACTTCTAAGTTATTTGGAATAGTATCTGCTGTTGTTGAGAAATTTTCTAATGCCTTTTGAATATCTGTTAATGTGTTTTCAGCTTTAACAAAATCTTCTTGTTTTTGGAATTCTGGATTGTTTGCTAAACTTGCTTCTTCAAATGTGAATTTTTTGAAGATAGGAGAAACGTTATTAACAATAGATTTTTTTATTTTTGAAAATGTATTATTTACTGTTGAAGCCATTGATGGGATTGAACTATCAAAGAATTTTCCAACAGGGTTATCTGGAGAAGTTGTTTCAGGTATAACTGGTTGAAGTGGAGTTGCAACTTCTTTTAAAACGTTTTCTTCTGTTTCAGGTTGATTTTCAAAATTAAGTAATGAATCTTCAGAATTAACTTCATTTTCAAGTAATTCATCTATACAACCTTCTAAAAGTAAATCTTCTACTGAAGCATCTAATAATGTTTCTTCAGTAATAGTTTCTTCGTTTGATTCATCAATTTCATCAATTTCTTCAATTTCAGAATTATTTTCTGTTTCTATATTTTCAATATCAGTAACTTCATCTAATGTTTCTATAGTTTCGTCAGTTGTTGTTTCTAAAGTTTCTTCTGTTCCTGAAATTGGATTTTCTACTAATGCATCTGTTTCTGAAACTGGATTTTCTGTTACTACAGTTGTTTCATTTGATTCTACAGAAGAATCAATTAAAACAATATTTTCTTCATTAACTTCTTGTTCGTTTGAAGTTTCATCTAAATCTGTTATATTAATATTAAATTTATCAAATATTGATGGTGTATTGAAAAATGCTGAATTTTGATTAATAGCTTCTTTTTCGACAACTTTTGTTTCTGTTGTTTGACATAATTTTTTAGAAGATTCTAAATTTAATTTTAGAGTTCTTTTGTTGTTCTTTGGAGCTAAAATTATTTCAGGTGCATTTTCAAAAACAGGACTTATTATTACACCACGTTTTGAAGATGGCAATGTTCTTCTTGGTTTTACCTCATCGATTTCTATTTTAGAATCAACTACATTACTATTTGATTTTTTTACAGAAATATTTTTTATTGTTCTTTTTTTCTTAACAGTTGGAACTTCGTTTTTTACTTCAAAAACTTCTGGTGTTACTTCAATAAATGCATCTTGCGCAAGTTCAGGAGTAACATTTTCAGCTGATTCTACTGAAAGTTCCTCTGTAACAGAAAGTGCTTCTACAACTGGTTCAATTAATGTTTCAATTGTAGTGATATTTTCTGGAACAAATACTTCTGTAGTAGTTACTTCTTGTTCATTAACAACTTCATTAACGATTTTTGGTGTTGATTTTTTTGTAGTTGTTTTTTTTGTAGATTTTGCTTTAGTAGTTTTTTTACGTTTTGTAGTAGATTTTTTCTTCGAGTCTTTTAAGCTTGGTCTACCTCTTTTTTTAGAAGTAACTGGTTTTTCAATTAGTTCTTCAGATTTCTTTGCCATTTATAAACCTCCATATTGACAGAATAATTAAAATTATCCTACATTATACAAGTAATTATAATATAAGGGGGCGAAAAAGTAAATGGATTTTCTTTCAAAAAGCGACAAAATTCTATTACTTTTTTGTAACAAAAATATTACCAAAAAAACAAGAAAATGAAATATAAAACTGGTTGAATATGGTGTCGAATAATGATATACTCTAAAGTATAAATGTGGATTAAAAGGACTGATGAGATGAAAAATTTATTAAATAATTTAAAAAATGCATTAATAATCTTGTACATATTGCTTATTATTTTTATAACAATATGCTTATTGTCATACAATGATTATAGAGTAACTGAATTTGGAAATACAACAGTGATACCAATTATTGATGAGGACTTAGAACCTAATTATACAGTTGGGGATTTAGTTATTGTTGAGAAAAAAAGTTTAGCAAGAGTTGAAGCAGGAGATGTAATTTTCTTTTATAGAACATCTTCAGGAATAACAACTATTAATTTTGCTAAAGTTATAAAATCTGAAAGAGTAACAGATACAGAATTTACATATACAGTTGAAGGTGATTATAGATTTTCAAGTTCTAACTTTATTGGAGAGGTTGAAGATACAACTGTAATACCAAAAGTTGGTTCTGTATTAAGTTTACTTCAATCAAAATGGGGATTCTTATTACTAGGAGTTTTCCCATCTTTAGTTGCATTTTTGTGTACGCTTCACAATGTGGTGCTTGAAATCCAAGATGTAAAAGAAGCTGAAGAAAAAGCAAGAAGAAAAAAGAAGAAAAAGAAAAAAGTAAAAACTGAAAATGTTGAAAAACCAGAAGCTATAGAAGAAAAAGTTGAAACTAAAGAAGTAAAACAAGAAGTGGCTTCTGAAGAAAAAAATGAAACTACAGTTGAAACAGAACAAGAAAACGAAGAAGTCGTTGTTGAAGTATCTGTTCAAACTGAAAAAACAGAAGTTGCTGTTGAAAATGAAACAAAAATAGAAAGTCAAGAGGTTACTGTTGAAGTTGAAGAAAACAAAGAACCTGTGAAAGAAGAAAACAAAGAAGTAACAGTTGAAATTGAAAAAGAAGAAGTAAAAGAAGAAACAGTAAAACAAGAAGAACCAAAAAAAGAATTAACAGCTGAAGAAAAGAAAAAAGCTTTAATCGAAGAAAAAATGAAATCAATGTCAGAAGAAGAAAAAAGAAAATTAATTGAAGCAAAATTAAAATCAATGACACCAGAAGAGAAAAAAGCTTTATTAGAAGCTAAAAAGAAAAAAATGGAAGCTGCAAAAAATGATAAAAATTCTTAAAAAAATAGATATATTAACTTTATTGTTAGTTGTAATTTTAGTTATTTTGTTTTTTTGTTATGCACAATTAAAAATATTTCATAAAGAATATATTAATTTTTGTGGACATACAATTTTTCAAGTAATAACAGGAAGTATGGAAGATACAATAAAAATTGATGATATTGTTATTGTAAAACTAACAAAAGATGTAAAAAAAGATGACATCATAACTTTTAAAATGGGAAACGATTTTGTGACCCATAGAATAGTTGATATAAAAGAAAATTCAATTATAACTAAAGGAGATGCAAATAACACAATAGATGATCCAATAACAAAAGATGAAATTGTTGGAAAAGTTGTTTTTATAATATCTAATGTTGCTGTTTGGGTTAAAGTTTTGAAAACACCTGAAGTAATTATAGCAATTTTGGTTAGTATAATAGCAGTGTGGTTATTATTTTTTAGAACAAAACATATAAAAAGCGAAAGAGGATAAAATGATAAGAGGAAAATACTTAAGAGAAAGGAAAGCTATAAGAGTAAAAAGAAGAATGAAATTACTAATAGTGCTAGTAATTCTATTACTTGTGCATAAAATTTTATTCAATTCTTACTCTCTATATGAATCAGAAGCAAATTCTACATCTGACATAGAAGTTGCTTTCTTTGCTGTTGATAATGAGTATTTAACAAAAGTAATTTCTCTTGATGAACTTCTTCCTGGTGATACAAGAAGATGTGAATTTACAATTTCGAATTTTTATGTTGATGAAAATGGTAATGAGATTCTATCAGAAACTGATATGGAATATGTTTTGAAAATCAGAACAACAACAAATTTACCATTAGAATATAAACTTTATAAAAATCAAAGTTTAAATGTTGATAATTTAACAAATATATTAGAAATAGAAACAGTTGAATCTCAAAATATGTATTTAGATGAAGATAAAACAATTTTCAAGAGTTTAGTACAAGCTACATTACCAGATGATTTAAAAGCGCAAGGAGTTACTGATACAGGAACATATTACTATACAACTCCAACTCTAGATACATATATATTAGAAATCAATTTTGATGAAAAATACAATTCAGTAAGCTATCAAAATATAATAGAATGTGTTGAAATTTCAGTTGAAGCAAAACAAATTGTTGATGGCGAATAAATAAAAAAAGGTGAAGTAATTTGGAAGAAAAAAGAAAGAAAACGAGAGTAAGAAGAAAAAATGGTGGTATAAAAAAATTACTATTAATACTCATACTGCTATTCATAATAATACAATTACTTATTAAAGTAATATTGCCTGGTTCAGTTTCTTTGGCTAGATATGTTTATAAAGCGGTAAGAAGTTACTATTTAACTAGTATGGAATTTTACTTTAATAGTGATAAATTATCTACTAATGTTGCTCACTTCGAATCAGATAACTGGTCTGGTGTTGATGAGTATAGAGTTGGGATAAATATGAACAGCAGAAAAAATATTAATGAAGTTTCTAAAGTTGATATTGATTATAATATTGATTATGAGTATACAGTATATAAAAGTGATGGAACACCATATGAAGATGAAAAAGTTACATTTTATATAACAGATGCAGAAAATCTAGGTGAAGATGATGTTATTTCAAGAACTATATTTAAAGAAAGAAATCAAGATGGTTTTGAATTTGCTGTAAAACCAATTTTAAATGCAAATTTACAAAATAATGACTATGTATTTGTAAAAATTACAGCCACTTCAACATCACCGTTTGTATCAGAATTAGTAGGTGAGTTTAAAATTACAATTGGAACTCTAGGGATGAGTTATAAAATAGAAGATGAAGCTTATAGTCCATATTGCGAAGTTATTGTTACTAATACATTAGATTATTATATTGCTGATGAGGATATAGGAAGCATTCAAGCAGGATCTTCTTTTACTATACAAGAATATTTAGCACTAACCGATGAAGAAAAAGAAAAATGTCATTCTATGTTAGTAACATTACAATTTGATCCTGAAACTTTACGATTAGATACAACATCTGGTGTTTACTTAGTTGCTGATAAAGCTAATGATGTAACTTATGAAACAATAACCAAAAATGGTGAATCTTATGAATATGTTAATAAAATACAATTTAAAATGGAAGCAGAAGAAAGTAAGGTTATAAAATTTTATAAAGTAAATGCTTCTGAAAATTATACATATCCACTAGGAGAAGATACAGTACCAATTGTAGATGTAACTACTTCATAATATAGGAGATTGTAAATGAATAATATATTTAGTAAGCATATAAATAATGCACAAAAGAAATTAAAAAAATATAATAGTTTGATTTTAAAAAGTAAATATGATAAAGAAATTTCTGATGTTTTAATAGAAACTTATATAAATGCAAGGTATTATAATGAAGGAACAGACAATAATAT
>JAZQTI010000141.1:0-11955 GCA_045630665.1 Candidatus Scatovivens sp. | reverse complement strand
ACAATTATGTGATTATCTTCATATAATATATTTAAATTTTCCATACTTTTTTCCTTATCTTTTAATATTTTATTCTGTTTTAAATTATAACATATTAAACTATTTTTTCCAAGTTTTTGATTTTTTATAAAAAATGTTTGTCTTTATTTTTTAGTTATGTTATACTTTTTTAGATTGTGTTTTAGTCTATCTTTCATATACTACTAATTAGGAGGGTTATTCAATGAAAGTACTAATTATCGAGAATGATTTTGATAAACTCGATAGCGCAATCCGGATTGTGAAAAAACACTTCAAGTCCGCCAAAATAGTGCATATCAATAATTACAACGAAGCTCTAAAAAGTTGCTACTCCAAAAAAGATATTGATAAGTTTGACTTAATTATCTTCAGTATGAAATTTTGCAGAGCTAATCCCAATGGGAATCCAGATCCAACCAAACATCCTTTAGCTGGTTCTATGTTCCTATCTCATCTTGCGCAAAGGAAATCAAAAACTCCTGTAATTATCTTCTCTGATGAAACTAATTATTTGGATATATATAAAGCATATCTTTTCCCCGCATTTGAGACTTTTTGCTACAACTGCGATAGTTATCCTCTTTTCGTAGAAGGTTCTATGGTAGGTAAACTTTATGATGAAGCAACAACTCTTTCTCAAGAGATTTTTGATGCTTCAAACTTTGTTATTGGTCATGCACATACTCAAAACGAACTTGATTTTTTTATTCTCAAACTCCGGAATATCATGAAAAAAGCAGGCTAAATCCCTGCTTTTTTCTATATATTTTATTTGTATATAAATCATTTTTTATTTGTTATTTTGATTCCCAACGACCATAAATTCCACATGGTAATACTAAATTAGAATCTTTCATTGGAAGACCAATTTCTCCAGATGACAATTTTCCATTTGGTCTTCTTATTTTTAAACTTAATATATTTTCAAGCACTTTTGATGAAATTCCTGTAGTATATGAATTTATTAAAAAGAATAATGGATCATCTGATAAAACTTGTTCACAAAGTTCAACTAAATCAGAAATATTATTTTCAAATTGCCATACTTCACCATTTTTTCCTCTTCCATAAGAAGGAGGATCCATAATTATTGCATCATATTTATTTCCTCTACGAATTTCTCTTTGAACAAATTTTGTAACATCATCTATTATAAATCTAACAGGTCTATCAGAAAGTCCTGATGATGCAATATTTTCCTTTGCCCATGAAACCATACCTTTTGAACTATCAACATGACATACTGATGCTCCAGCATAACTACATGCAACAGTTGCTCCTCCAGTATACGCAAATAGATTTAAAACTTTTATATCTTTTTTTCTAGAATTTTTAATTTTATTAATCATCCATTCCCAGTTAACAGCTTGTTCTGGAAATAATCCTGTATGCTTAAATCCCATTGGTTTTATATTAAAAGTTAAATCATTATATTTTATTTGCCAATTTTCAGGCATTTTTTTATTATATTTCCATCCACCTCCGCCAGATGTACTTCTTGCATATCTAGCATTAGCATTTTTCCATTTTTCAGGATATGTTTTTTCTTTCCATATAATTTGAGGATCTGGTCTTATTAAAACAACATTTCCCCATCTTTCTAATTTTTCTCCATCAGACATATCTAAGATTTCATAATCTTTCCAATTTCTTGCTATTTCCATTATTCATTCCTTCTATTTTTATATTTATTAAAAAATTACTTAATTATTATACTACAAATTTTAGTTAAAATAAAGAGTTTATCCAAAATTATGTAAATTTGTATAATATTTATATAAAACAAAACGCCACAGGTTTCCCTGTGGCATTTCGTTTATAGAAGTCTACTTATTCGCAACTCTATGTGAGAGCACTGCACTTGCAGTTATTTCTCGCACATACAGTGACCAGCCTCTTCGCATTCATCTTTGAACTCGCAATCGCACTTGGTGCTGCATTCGCCATTGCAATGACACTGCTGTTTTTCAGCATGTTCGGGGTCGTCATCATCAATAGGCTCAACAGTAACCTTGCCAGAAATCACATCTCCAGAGCCGATTTTCTCAAGCATTTCCAATGCAACGCTCATCGGGATACCTGCCATTCTCATCTTAAGCAGATTCACGAAATCGTTGGATACTTGATCAGTCAGATCTTCCATTGCTTCATCCAGAAGAAGCAACATAGTTTCATCAGGTTCCTTCTGGAAAAGCTCCTTGATCTGTTCCTCAACGGAAATGAAAGCAGATGCCGGCATAAAGATTTCTCCAAGGCCGATTTGGAAGAACTCGAGAGATCCCTCGTTAAATTCGATTTCAGTCAATTCGACAATGTCGATAACCTCCTGAACGAAGTCAAGGGAATCTTCGGGGACCCGAGTCTTAGCCTCCTCAAAGAAATTGTTATGCACCTTGTAGCCATCTGCAAGCTTCTGATTGATACTCGCACTAGCAAGGAATTTTGCAATTCCGAGATTCTCAAAGAACTTGAGAGTTGCTACTCGTACGTGGTCTGTTGTCCGGTTGTTCATTTTGTAAACACTCCTATATAAAATATTTCACATTATAAAAATGCCTATGTATTATAGCACATTTTTATTTATTATGTCAATTTTATAAATTTTCTAAATATATTTTAACTTCATTTATTACATCTTTTGGTGTTGAAGCTCCTGCCATAATTCCGATTTTTTTTATATTAGAAAAATCTATATTTTTTATTTCTTCAACAGTTTCAATTAAATAAACATTTTCACAGTTATTTTCAGCTATTTTAGCTAGCTCTTTTGTATTTGAACTATTTTTTCCACCAATTATTATCATAGTGTTCATATCTTCAGATAATTCTTTAGTTTCTTTTTGTCTAACTTCAGTAGCATTACAAATTGTTTTATCTATAATGACTTCTGCTTCAACAAAATTATTTTCAACTTCTTCAGCTAAAATATCAAAATATTTACTAGATATTGTTGTTTGTCCTACAACATAAACTCTACCTAAATTAGTTTTCTCATATTCCATATAAGCATCTAATATATCATCTTCTGATTCTACAACATAAGAATTTTCACCAGCAAACCCTTTTGTTCCAATTACTTCTGGATGAGATTTTTTACCTAATATTATTATAAATGAATTTGATTTTTCTCTTTCAACTTTTTTATGAATAGCTATAACATTTCCACAAGTTAAATCTTTTATTATTAGATTTTTCTTTTTAGCTAATTCATATTTATATTCTGGTTCACCATGTGCTCTAAATATAACAATTGAGCCATCTGGAATTTCATCAAGCTCATTAACTGTTATCATTCCAATATTTTCTAATGATGAAATAACTTGTTTATTATGAACTAGTTCACCTAAACAATATACTTGTCCATTTTCTAGTAAAATTTCTTTTGTCTTTTTTACTGTATTTTCAACGCCAGGACAAAATCCTGCTAATTTTCCAACTATAACTTCCATTAATTTTCCTCATTTTCTATAATTAATTTTTCCATATTATACTATAACAACAATTTAAAATCAATTCTAAAGCATTTGTAAAACATTAACAAAACTATATAACAAAAATATTAAAACAGTAAATGATATACCAGTTAAAACTAATAAAAACTTAAACAAAAACTTATTCATAAAATCTCCTTTTACATTCTTTATAAATATATATTCTTAAAATTATTTTTTATTACAAAATATAATTGTTTTTACTAGACATTTTTTGATAATATATTTTATAATAGAATATATGGAGGATAATTATGAAAAATAAAGTTGTTATTATAGTTTTAATAATACTAATATCTTTTGCAGTTGGAATTAGTATTAATTATTTTAAAAATCAATCAGAATTAAAAAAATTAGAATCTCAATATTCTTATGTATCAGGAACAATCATTGAACTAAAAAACAATATTGCAACACTTGATACAAAAGATGAAGAAATAAAAAATTTATACGAGAAAATCACTTTTTCAATACCAGAAAATCAAAAAAACAATTGGGTTGTTGGAGATATAGTAAAAGTAAATTACTTACCTGGTCACATTTCAGAAGATGGTATAATTGAAGTTATATCAATTGAATCAATTGGAAAAGAAAGACTATTCACTCCTGCTCACAATATTCCTGTTTCTAATTCAGATAATACAGGCAGAATAGTTTTTAAATCATTTTTCGCATATAATAAAAACATTTCTTTAGATCTTTTTAAAGTTAAAGATGATAATATTTATTATAAAAAAATAACTACTTATAAAGAATATTTAAATTATAAAGAATTAATACCAGAACTTAGAGCTTTAACAGAAAATGATTTCATTCATTATTATTTAGTAGTAGCAATGACAACTGATATTGATTCAATATATATGTTTAAAAAAGTAAATGAAATTTCAGAAAATTCTAGTGCTGAGTTAGAAATATTAAAAACAAAACCTCTAGATTCAACAGCAGAAACACCTATCTATAGTGGTGTATCAATTGTACTTCCTAATGTAACAGATTATGAAGAAAGCTCTTTAGAATTCAAAATCAAATAATTGAATAAATATATAAATAAAGAAAATAGATTTTTCTATTTTCTTTTTATTTGCTTAAATTTGATTTCTTATGTAAACCGTGTTATAATTAATTATATTTGCAATTGGAGGTGTAACTTTATGGCGAAACCAGCTTTCCAACTTCGGAAGGCAACCATTGAAGATTTCCATGATTACTACTATCTACAGCTTCATTCCCACTTTCATTGGTTGATGTTTGATAAATCTGAATTTGAAGAAAAAGAAACAGTCCAAAAAAATGCGGATTCTAAATCCAATTTTTTCTTTTCTGAAGAAGATCTGAAAATGATCACAGATTACTATGTCAAATTCAATAGAGAACAATTCGTTGATGAGTTCAAGTGGTACAGAATTTTTATGGTCATCATCGACCATAAAGTAGTTGGATATGTAAAATTGGAACCATTCAATGGTAGGCTTATTCTCAGGGAGTGGCCTATGGCATTTGACTATCGAGATTCTGAGCTTTTAGAAGCAATGTTAGAGAAAATTGAAACTCTCCGGAGTGCAAAATGCAAAGCAATCCAAGTTATTGCAAGAGCACAAATGAGCAGAAATTTTCTTATCCGTTTAGGATACACAGAAAAGCTTCAGCCTTTCTTCGAAAAGTCATTTCAAGAAAAAGATGGAACCAAATAACTACTGGTTCCATCTTTTTTTATAACTCTTCTTTTATTTTTTTTGCTAAATTTTCATTTATTCCTTTTACTTTCATAAGCTCTTCTATATCTGCTTCTTTTATTTTTTTAACACTACCAAATTTTTTCAAAAGTTCAGTTCTTTTCTTTTCTCCTATGCCTTCTATATAATCAAGCTTAGATTTTGTCATTTCTTTATCACGAACTTTTCTGTGATATTCAATTGCAGTTTTATGAACCTCATCTTGAAGATTTGTAATAAAATGGAATAAATTTTCTGAAATTCTAAATTCATTTTTATCTTCATCAACTAATGCTCTTGTAGAGTGTTTATCATCTTTTACCATACCAAAAACTGGTATTTCTACACCAACATCACTCATTGCAGCTTTTATTGCTCTTATTTGTGTAATACCACCATCTGCTAAAATCAAATCTGGTAAAGCACCAAATCCACCAGAAGGATTTTCTAAACTTTGTTTCAATCTTCTAGTTACAACTTCCTGCATACATCTTGGATCATCTTGATCAAAAACAGTCTTAATTTTAAATCTTCTAGATAAATTTCTTTTTATAACTCCATTTTGAGCTACACACATTCCAGCAACAATAAAATTACCAGAAATATTTGATATGTCAAAACTTTCAATTTTAAAAGGAATATCATCAAGTTCTAAAACATCTCTTAATTCAATTAATATATCAGTTTTGTCTTTTACCTTGTTTTCTAATGTTATTCTACTATTAAGTTCTGCCATTTCAACAAATCTTAATTTTTCTCCTCTTTGAGGACTCTTTAAAGTAACTTTTCTATTTCCAATATTTGAAAGCCAATTTTCTAAAGCGTCTTTTTCTTCTAAATCATATCTAAGCATAATTTTACTTGGAAAATCTTTTTTATCAATGTAAAATTGTTTTATAAATCCAGAAACAATTTCTTCTTCACTCATATCTTTTAGTTCATCAAAAAAGTAATGTTCCCTTCCTATCATTTTACTATTTCTTATAAAGAAAATTTCTATACAAACAGTAACTTCATTTTTAAATAATCCAATAACATCAATATTGTTTTCTGATATATTTGAAACTTTTTGTTTTTCAGAAACTCTCTCAATAGCAAGAATTCTATCTCTTACTCCAGCTGCTTTTTCAAATTCTAAATTAACTGAATATGTATTCATTTCTTCTGTTAAATTTTTTATTATACTATCAATTTTTCCATCCAATAATAAGCAAATTTGATTTATTTGTTTCATATAATCTTCTTTAGAAACATATTTCATACATGGTGCTAAACATTTTTTTATATGATAATTCAAACAAGCTCTATCTTGATTTCTAAAATTTTTACATTGTCTTATTTGGAATTTCTCTTTAATAAAACTTACCATTTCTTTTGCACTACTAACATTTGGATATGGTCCAAAATATTTTGCTCCATCATTTTGTATTTTTCTAGTCATAAAAACAGATGGATAATCTGATTTCATGTCAACTTTTATATATGGATAAGTTTTATCATCTTTAAGAAGTACATTAAATTTGGGTCTATATTTTTTTATTAAATTACACTCTAAAATTAAAGCTTCATCTTCACTTCCTACAACTATATATTCAAAATGATCTATTAAAGAAACCATTTTTTCAATTCTTGCTGTTTTATTATTTTTTCTAAAATATTGTCTAACTCTATTTTTTAAAACAACTGCTTTTCCCACATATATAACATTGTCGTCTTTATCTTTCATAAGATATACACCTGGTTTTTCTGGAAGTTTTTTTAGCTCTTCTTCTATATCAAACATCCTTGTTCCCTCTTAATTTTTATTATCTTTAAATTATTTAGTTTTCTAAATAACCAACAAAAGGAATATTTCTTCCATATTCATCAATATCAAATCCATATCCAACAATAAATTTATTTGGAATTTCATATCCAACATAATCAATTGGAATTTCAACTTTTCTTCTTTCTTTTTTGTCAGCTAAAACACAAATTTTTAAAGATTTTGGATTTCTTGAAAGTAAGTCTTGTCTTAAAGCTCTTAATGTATATCCAGTATCAATTATATCTTCAACTATTAAAACATCTTTTCCTTCAATATCAGCATCTAAATCTTTTTTTATTGAAATAGTTCCAGTAGTTTCAGTTCCTGCATAACTAGAAACTTGCATTACTTCAAAAATAATTGGAGTTTTCATTTTTTTAACTAAATCTACTGTAAAAAATGCAGCTCCTTTTAAAATGCATATTACAATAAGCTCTTTTGAATCTTTGTAGTCTTCATCAATTTGTTTAGCAAGTTCAGCAATTCTTTTTTGAAGTTCTTCCTCACTATATAATACTTTTAATTTTTCTTCTAAATCTCTCATACAACTATCCTTTCATTATTTTACAAATTTTCAAACTCCCTATCTTCTGTAGTTAATTGTCTGACTGGTGAATTCTCTTCTCTTTTATTTAATAATTCCTGTACCCCTTCATTAAATTTTTTTAGTTCCTCTTCTGATAATGCACCAAATACATTTGAATTTTCACTAGGATAATTATTAGCATCATTGTTTCCATCACTTAAAACTAATTGTTCTTTACCAGTTAATTTTTTAAATGCTGAAGATATCTTATCTTTTATACTATTTACCCAACTAAAACCTTTTCGGGAATTAGCAAATACTTGTTGAATATTTCCAGCAATTTCTTGATTATCCCAAACTGTATTTTCAAAATCACAAAAAATTCTTCTTTTTAAGAACTCTTCATCTAATGAAAAAGTCTCCTGAACAGTTAGTTCAATACCAAGCATTTTTAGATATTCTTTATCTTGATTTGTCAATTGGCCATTTTTAGCTAAATTTATCATCCTTAATGTTTCTTGCTCATCTTGAAATTGATCTTTATTTTCTAATATTTGAGATACACTACTAATTCTAGATAAACTATTATATCTTGCTTCTCTTGTACTCTCATGTATATTTTCTTTAATACCTTTACCAAATCTCATTTCAAAGTCTTCAGTAGCATTTTGCATCACGAAAAACAATTTATTATGACTATATTTTGCATATTGTGAAAAGAATTCTGCATGTTCTATCGAATTTATTTGGAAATTTTCCATTCTCTTTTGAAGCTTCCATTCACATAATCTATACATCGAACCAACAGATTGCTCTATTTCTGGTTTCTTGTCCATAGGATAGTTTCTTTTTTCACCATATAAAATTCCATGTAATCTTGCAAAGTTAAGCTCTATACCATCAAAAAATTCTGAAGTATCTACATAGTTTTCATCTGCCACACAAGCCAAAGCATCTATTAAATGATGTCTTCCCATAATTGCTTTCTTCAAAAATTGTTGTTCTGTAACACCATAAGAAGCTTCTAATGCATCTGTTATAAATGTTATATCTGAATATCCAAATCTATTTTGATGAAAATAAGGTGAAAATTTATCATTTTCTCCTCTAGAATATACACATCTATCTGCTGCTTTTTCTACAATTGCTTCAAGTAATGTTGTATTAGCATATTTTGTAAATTTATTTTGAGATACTAATCTATCTATTCCTTGTGGATCTTTACTTAAAGCATGATAAACTTCATGTGTAAAAATCTCATATATTTCTTCAAAATCCTTTCTTTTTATCGCTTTTTTTATAGCTGATGGTGACAATATTATTTCTTTTTCATTTCCACAATAAAGCCCTGCCGCAAATTCGTATCCATCAGGCATTTTTTCTATTTTTATTGATTTTAAGTTATTTAATAAAGAAGAAATATCTTGTCTACATTCTACTGGTGATAATGAAAACTCGTGCGCTCTTCTCATTAGTATATCTAGCAAAAGACCTTTGAATTCTTCTGGCACAGTCATTTTACTTATATTCTGTTCATAAAATTCTTTTAATTTCAAATTATCTTTATAACTTTTATCCATTTGTATTCTCTTTCTTTATTCCAACTCTAAAGGTTCTACATTAATTACTGTATTATCTCTTTTTCTTTTGGTTACTGGTTCTGTAATATTATCTGTTTTTGCTGGTTTAAATCTTTCCATAATCTTTTGAATAAGTTCTAAATTACCTTCGTTTAATTTATCAAGTTTTTTGTGTTTTCCATCATCAGATTTTTCGTAAAGATTACCATCATTATATAAATAATATGTTTTTCCATTTTCACAAGTAATTTCTGTTAATAAAATCATATCATCAAATGAATTTTTTTCCATTGTATCTCCTTTTTCTTTAAAATTCATATTTTAAAGAATATTTTGATTACTTTTATACATAATAATTATATTACAATTAAATTTAACTGTAAATAAAGAATTTATTTATTTTTATTGACAATTCTCATTATTTTTCATATTATATTAAAGAAATAGGTAAGTTATAATTAACGTAAGCTAAAACAATAAGAAAGGATTTAATGTAAAACAGATAGTTAGCGCCTGGACTACTAAATACAGTAGTTGACGAGGTCTAGAGTTATCGAAACATTCGGCGGATGCTCTAGTGGAATTGGTTATTCTTCCAAAAACTAAATCAAAAATTAGTAGTAATACTAAAACAAATTTTAGTTAGATAGCCGTGCTTACACCTATTAATAAACTGGTACATTCGGACAGATTAAATTTCTGCCCTTAAATTTTATAGCCAGTTTTTAAAGAAAGGTGGTTTTTTTTATGTGTGGAATAGTTGGTTATATAGGAGTTAAAAAAGCAAAACCAATATTAATTAATGGTCTTTTAAGACTAGAATACAGAGGATATGATTCAGCAGGAATTGCAACTGTTGAAAATGGAAAAATAGTAAATGTAAAAAATAAAGGTCGTGTTAGCGAACTTAATAATATCGAAACAATAAATACATTAGAAGGAACAATAGGAATTGGACATACTAGATGGGCAACTCATGGAAAGCCATCAAGTACAAACTCTCATCCTCATATGGATAATAGCAATTCTTTCTCTGTTGTTCATAACGGAATTATCGAAAATTATGCTGATTTAAGAGAATTTTTAAAATCTCATGATTATAAATTCTTTTCAGAAACAGATACTGAAGTAATTCCAAATTTAATTCATTATCATTTTGCACAATCAACAGAAACTGGAGATAAAAAATTCTTAAAAGCTGTTGTAGATGCATGTAATATGTTAAAAGGAAGCTTTGCAATTGAAGTATTATCATCTCACTATCCTGATAATATGATAGTTGTTAGAAAAGACAGTCCTTTAGTTATAGGTAAAGGAAATGGTGAAAGTTATATAAGTTCAGATATACCTGCTATACTTTCATTTACAAAAGATTTTTATCTTTTAAATGATTTTGAATTTGCATATATGACTAGAAATTCTATAGATTTTTATGATTCAAATTTAAATAAAATAGAAAAACAAGTAAAAAACATTACTTGGGATGCTGGAGCAGCTGAAAAAGATGGTTATCCAGATTTCATGTTAAAAGAAATCAATGAACAACCAAAATCAATCAGAGAAACTATTGGATCAAGAATTGTTCCTAATTCAAAAACAGTTTTTGCTGATTTAGATTTAAGTAAAGAATATTTAGAAACTGTAAATAAAGTATTTATAATAGCTTGTGGTACAGCAATGCATGCTGGACTTTCAGGAAAAACTTTAATTGAATCTCTTTGTGAAATTCCAGTTGAAGTTGAAGCAGCATCTGAATTTAGATATAGAAATCCAATTATAAATGAAAAAACATTATGTATTTTCGTTACTCAATCTGGTGAAACTGCTGATACAATTGCAGCATTAAAACTCGCAAAATCAAAAGGTGCAACAACACTTGCTGTATCAAATGTTGTAGGTTCTTCTATTACAAGAGAAGCAGATTACACAGTTTATACACATGCTGGTCCTGAAATTGCAGTAGCTTCAACAAAAGCTTATACATCACAAATAACACTTCTAGCAATTTTAGCAATTCATTTTGCTGAAATTTTAGAAAAAAATATAGATAAAGCAGAAGAATTAAAAAATGATATTTTAAATCTTCCAGCTCAAGTAGAAGAAACATTAAAAACAGCAACACAAATTAAAAAATTTGCTCACAAAGTATATAAAGAAAAAGATATGTTCTTTATAGGACGTGGGGCAGACTATACAGTTGCACTTGAAGGTTCTTTAAAATTAAAAGAAATTTCTTATATTCACTCAGAAGCTTATCCTTCTGGAGAATTAAAACATGGCCCAATTGCTTTAATTGAAAATGGTGTAACAGTAATTTCTGTATTAACAAACAGATTATTAGTTGAAAAATCAATTAGCAATATTCAAGAAGTTGTAACTCGTGGTGCAAAAACATTTATAGTTACAAACCAAGAAATAAATCATGAATTTGATGAAGTTATAAGAATACCAAAAACAAATTCAATTATTTCTCCAATATTATCAATCATCCCTCTTCAACTATTTGCTTATTACATTTCAAAAGAAAAAGGATTAGATGTTGATAAACCAAGAAACCTAGCAAAATCAGTTACAGTAGAATAAATTTTACAATTAATTTAATATAAATCTTACTTTTATATTAAAACACAAAAGATAAAGAACACTTAAAAAGAAGCCTTATTTTATAAGGCTTCTTTTGTTTTTATTATTTTACATCTTTAAAACTTCTATATTTTATGTATAAAACAATTGAACTTATTAACACAATAAAAATTAAATATTGAGTTAAAGATTCAGCACCAGTTTCTGGTATAATTCCATTTGTTTTATTTTC
>JAZQTI010000140.1:0-3039 GCA_045630665.1 Candidatus Scatovivens sp. | reverse complement strand
AACAAAAAAACTAAAATTGTAATCAAAAATAAAAAAATATATATAATCGGTCTAAAATAGGCTTCCGTAAAGGGCTTGAAAAACCAAATGTTACAGACATATTTCTTTTGAAAAAAGCTATTGCAATTGAAAAATTGCTATGCTATATTTTATCCAAGAAAAGTAATTTTTAATCGAAAGCCCTTAAAATGTCACTTTGTGGCTGGCGATTCAACACGGGAGGAAAAAAATTTGAAAAACGGAATTAAAACATTAGCAGTTTGGATTATTGGTGCTATGATTTTTATTGTTTTATTAAACGCTGTTTATAACAATTCAGATTACAAGATGAGCTATTCTGAATTGTTAACTAAAGTAACAACAGGTGAAATAACAACAATTGAATTATCAGCAGATTCAAAAACTGCACTTGTAACTTTAAAAGGAAGTGAAGCAACAGGAAAATTAGCAGAGACTAAAGAAGTTACAATACCAAGCTTAGATTCATTTATGGAACAAGTTTCAGAAAATATCATAAATGGTCAACTTGAATTAACACAAGAAGAAGAGTCAGTAGTAATGACAATTCTTAGTGCGTTCTCACCATTTATTATATTAATAGTATTTTTAATCTTTTGGTTATTACTTATGAATCCAAATCAAAATGGAAATAAATCTATGAGCTTTGAAAAAAGTAAAGCTAGAATGTTGAATACAAATGATCCAAAAACAAAAGTTACATTTAAAGATGTTGCTGGTATTGATGAAGAAAAAGAAGAACTATCAGAAATAGTTGAGTTCTTAAAATCACCAAAAAAATTCACAGATATGGGTGCCAGAATACCAAAAGGTGTGTTATTAGTGGGTCACCCAGGTACTGGTAAAACTTTACTTGCAAAAGCTGTAGCTGGAGAAGCTGGAGTTCCATTCTTTATTATAAGTGGTTCTGATTTCGTAGAAATGTTTGTTGGTGTTGGTGCTTCAAGAGTAAGAGATTTGTTTGAACAAGCTAAGAAAAATGCACCATGTATTATATTTATAGACGAAATCGATGCAGTTGGTCGTCAAAGAGGAGCAGGTCTTGGTGGAGGGCATGATGAAAGAGAACAAACATTAAACCAATTACTTGTTGAAATGGACGGTTTTGCTGCAAACGAAGGCGTAATAGTTTTGGCTGCTACAAACAGACCAGACGTTTTAGATAAAGCATTATTAAGAGCAGGAAGATTTGATAGACAAATAGTAGTAGGAACACCAGACGTAAAAGCAAGAGAAGAAATCTTAAAAGTGCATGCAAGAAAGAAAAAAATAGGTGATGATGTTGATTTAGGAACAATCGCTAAAAATACAGCAGGATTTGTTGGAGCTGACTTAGAAAATGTTCTAAACGAAGCTGCACTTTTAGCTGCAAGAAGAGATAAAACAGAAATAGGAATGCTTGAGATTGAAGATGCTATGATTAAAGTAACAATGGGACCAGAGAAAAAATCAAGAGTAATTAGTGATAAAGAGAAAAAACTTGTTGCATTCCACGAAGCTGGACATGCTGTTGCAAGTAAATTCTTAGAAACACAAGATGATGTACATCAAATTTCTATAATTCCAAGAGGAATGGCTGGAGGATATACAATGTATAGACCTTCAGAAGATAGATCATTTATGAGTAAATCAGAAATGGAAGAACAAATTATATCATTATTAGGTGGTAGAGTTGCAGAAGCATTAGTTTTAGGAGATATTTCTACAGGTGCAAGTAATGATATTGAAAGAGCATCAAAAATTGCTAGAGCAATGGTTACAAAATACGGTATGAGCGAGAAATTAGGAGCAATTACATTTGGCTCTGGACAAGAAGAAGTATTCTTAGGAAGAGACTTTACAACACAAAAGAACTTTAGTGAAGAAACTTCTGGATTAATTGATGCTGAAGTTAAGAGAATTATTGATACAGCTTACAGAAGAACAGAAGATATATTAAATGAACATATGGATAAATTACAAGCTGTAGCTAATGTTCTATTAGAAAAAGAAAAAATAGATGGGGAAGAATTTGCTGAAATTATGAATTCTTAATCACTTCTATATATCTAATTAAATACTAAAAAGAGACACCTGTAAAAGGGTGTTTCTTTTTTTGCCTTTTCGAATCCATAAAATATAATTCTAAAATAAAAAAAGAAGTAGTTTTTGTTTTCTACTTCTTTTGGTGCGCCATAGAGGATTCGAACCTCCGACCATTTGATTAAGAGTCATAAAAAGGGGATTTTTTAAAATGTTTTATTATATCTCAAGGTGTTGTAAATACTATGTTTGATAGATTTATTTTGTTTTAAATTATTTTATAAAATTATATAATATTTCCACTTTCGCCACTTTTTCGCCACTCGATAATATTTAAAGATTATAAAATAAAGAGAATACCCCCTATATTGTCTAAAAAACTTTTATGTGGGATACCGGTGGGTGGGGATTCAAAAAACACACAGGTTATTATATAACCCCCGTGCGGTATATTGTAAAAAGTCGAATAAAAAACAATACTCTCAAACTATAAAAAGAATTTAACGCGAGAGGAACGCGTGAGGAAGTCGAGAGAAACTCGAGAAAATGCGAATAAAAAGAGTTGCAAGAGAGTTGCGTGAAAAATGCAACGAAATGCAATACAAAAAAACAATATTCCGACACTATAAAAGAAAATGACAAAAAATGACATATAAAAAAGAGGAAATTTATTCCTCTTCATTTTGTTTATATTAATAACTTGATTACTTCTTTATAAAAAAATCTAGATTTGTTGATTTTAGATAGTTTTAGAAGTAAATAATTGATTTTATTTAATACTTCCAATAAGTAATGGTCTAGATAAAATAGATGTTAATTTTTTCTTTTCATTAAATGGGATTTCCCAAGTTCCACCACTTATCATATTTTTAATAAAATATTTCTTGTTTGGCTCACCTAATTTTGAAAGTAATTTGTTATAAGTATTTTTTCTACAAGTATATATTATTAATTTACTTTCAGAATAAGAAATATTGATATTTGTTTCTTGTTCTTCAT
>JAZQTI010000139.1:0-22353 GCA_045630665.1 Candidatus Scatovivens sp. | reverse complement strand
TCTGTTTGAAGGTTTAATTTCTTCAAGTTCGATTTTCTCTAATGATTTCTTTCTAGATGTAGCTTGTTTAGATTTTGAAGCATTAGCACTAAATCTAGCAATAAATTCTTGTAACTCTTTAATTCTTTCTTCTTTCTTCTTATTTGCATCTCTCATTTGTTTTAATGCAAGTTGGCTTGATTCATACCAGAAATCATAGTTTCCTGGATATACTTTGATTTTACCAAAGTCAACATCAGCAATATGAGTACAAACTTTGTTTAAGAAATATCTATCGTGAGATACAACAATTACAGTATTTTCAAAATCCATTAAGAAATCTTGTAACCAATTAATTGTTTTAATATCTAAATCGTTTGTAGGCTCGTCTAATAATAAAACATCTGGATTTCCAAATAAAGCTTGTGCTAAAAGAATTTTAACTTTATCTTTAGCTTCAACTTCACTCATATATTTGTAATGTAAATCTACATCAATTCCTAGATCATTTAACATTTTTGCTGCATCTGATTCAGCATTCCATCCATCAAGTTCTGCAAATCTTTCTTCTAGTTTTGCAGCTTTCATTCCATCTTCTTCTGAGAAATCTGGTTTTGAGTAAATTTCATCTTTTTCTTTCATTATTCTATAAAGTTCACTATTTCCCATCATAACAGTATCAATTACTGTATGTCCTTCAAAAGCATAGTGATCTTGTTTTAATACAGATAGTCTTTCACCTTTGTCTAAAATAACTTCACCTTTGTTAGGTTCTATTTCTCCTGATAAGATTTTTAAAAAAGTAGATTTTCCTGCACCATTGGCTCCAATTAAACCATAGCAGTTTCCTTTTGTAAATTTTATAGTAACATCTTCGAAAAGTACTCTTTTTCCAAATCTTAAAGTTACTCCATTTGATAAAAGCATTATAAAAAACCTCCTAATATTTTTAACCATTCTATTATACAGTATTTTTCTTTATATTTCAAATATTTTATAGAAAAAGTTTATTTTTTGACTTATGTTAACAAATGTGGTATAATTAATACGTGCTTTGCTTATGCTAGGCATTTGAAAATTGAATAAGGATTGAATTCAGACTAGAGTTTTGATGTGTTCCTATAGATAAAATTTATTTATGTATAGGAGGAGATTTATATGAGAAAAACAAATGAGGATTTAAGTTTAATTCATATTATTATAAAAAAACACATTGAAACAATAAGTGGGAAGGACACATCTAGATTAGACAAGGAAATTGATTATTTACTGATAAAAGAAGCAGTTGAAGCAATTATTAGAGAATACAACTTATCAGGCGATTCGCGCACAAAGAAACACATTAAAAATATTATGATCGAAGTAGACAGAGAACTGTTTACTTATCTAATCAATATCAACAAATATGACCACAAAATTTTAGAGCTTTATGTGATGCTCGAAGAAATAGTTGGCTACTAGAATTTACTTTAGAAAATAAAAAGTAAAGTCTCCCATAAACCTATCTGAATTCACCCTCAGATTATATGGAAGACTTTTCTTTATACGAGGAGCACATCAAAATTCGAAATGAATTTTGGTGTCCTTATTCATATTATATAAAACTATTTTTCTAAAGTCAATTAAGGCTTTATTTTTTTGTCCGGAAATATGTCATTTTGATTAAATTTTTGTAATATTATTGAAGTTTTTGTTAATTACATATACAATGTATCTATAAATATTAAAAGGGGAGGTAGATTTTATATGAATAATGAAATAGACAAAGATAATGAATCTTATGAGTCTCCCTCTGTTGAAGTAAAAGAAGGTTTCTTCTCAAAACTATTTAATTCATTTAGAAGACAAGCTTTACCACCAGGAGATGGCGCTGTTAAAACTAACGCTAGTATGTCATCTTTAATGGCTAGAGGAAGTTTGAGAGCTACTTTAATAAATCTCGGAAATAAAATTCAAAACGTATTTACTCCAAAAAAAGAAGTTACACCAAAGAGCACTCTATCAGCACATGTTATTGGAGATAATAAATCAAAGGACGAAAATGCAATTGATAAAACCAAAGCAGATGACGAATCAGTTTTATCTGCAGAACAACCAAGAGTATTCATTCCACAAAACAAAACTGCTGTTGCCTCTCGTGCAACTACTGTTATGAATGAAAATCCAGAACCAAAACTTGAAGTTGCAGATATGGATACAGAATCAATTATCGATGCTACAGAATTAGAATTTGATGATTCAATGATAGTTGACGACGATAAAAATTTAACAAACAATAATAATATTCAAACTGTTGATATGACATTTGATGAAAATAGTTTAAAAGACCCAAAAACACCAGAAACAAAAACAAACGAAGGTCGCGAACAAGATCGTTAAAATATAAACAAAAGAAAATCAGAAAGGACAATCAGTAATGGCTGTTGAAATTAAACAAGATCAAGCATATGCTTATGCAGAATTACTTGAAATATTATCATATACAGATATAGCTCTTGTAAATAAAATACCAAATAAATTGATGAATATATTCAAATCATATGCTTTGCCAAATTATGAAAAACATATAAATGTTCAAATTCCATTAGAAGAACAAGATATTTCTAAAAAAACAGCTTCTCTTATCGCATTATTATCTTTAAATTATTGGTGCGAATCTGAAGAAGAGAAATCTGAAATAAAAAATATTCTTTCTGAAAATGAAAAAATAAAAGAACAAAAATTAAGAGAAAAATACAATCCTGACAATATATTTAACAATACAACATCTACTACAACACAAACTCAAACAGTAGTAGAAACACCAGTTCAAACTACTACAACAAGTGAAACATCAGCTAATTTACCAATGGATTATAATAAATTACCTTGGTATAAAAAAGCATTCACATCATTTAGAAATTTCTTATTAAAAATATTTAAAAAACAAAATAATCCAACATAAAGTTGGATTATTTTTTATTTATCTTCTTTTTGATCATCATTATCACGATTTGGAGAAATTACTCCTTGTTGTCTCATTCTTTCAATGCTTCTCAATATTTCTGCTTGTTTTGTCACATCCATTTGCTCAACATTATTATATTTTTGTGACATCGCACTAAAAAGATTTTTTTTATCAAAAAAAGCCTTATAGTTATCCTTTATATCTATATCCTCTAATTTTATATATGATTCTGCTTTATTGTCTTTTTGAATCTCTTTTGCAACTTTACTTCTTATCTCATCATTTTCATCAGTAAGCTGTACAATAATATCTTTCGCTACCTTTCTTTTGGCAACGCTTGTAGTTGTATCTTGTTCTTGAGGAGATGTTTGTACTATATCTTGCATTTTATCATAAACTTTTATAAGTTCAGATTGTTCTTCGATTTGACGTTCTCTATCTCTTAAATCAATTAATTCTTGACTTGTTGCCCCTCTATCTCCCGCTTCTTCTACAACAACATCAATTACATCATCAGGAATTAAATAACTACCTTCTGGAATTATACCTTCTTTTTTTAATTTTTCATAAATTGTATATGTGTTTTCTCCACCTTGAAAATATAATTTAGCAATTTTATTTCTTATAATAGGATTTGTTAACAAAGTATTCTCTCTTAACATAGAAGGATCCTTACATTCTATTCTTCCTTGAGAATTCTCTACCATTTTAGTAAAATTCGTACCAATTTCTTTTTGTCTTCTTTTTTCTCTAATTATTTCAAGAGTTTTTTTAGATAAATCTTCTACATCCAAGTCCTCTGTTGATGCTAATTTTTTGCTAACATCATCTTCACGTTGTGCTATATATTCTACACTTGCAGCTTTGGCTTTAATTAAATTATCTAGTTTATAACACTCTATATAGTATGCTGGATTTATTCTTTGTAACGCTTTATTTTTTCCAATCTCTTCAACTAACTTTCTTAATCTTCCAAAAATTCCAACGGTTTCTACTTGTCTAACTTCAGCAATTGTCTGTATATTCCAAGAACTAGTATTAGTGCGTTTGTGCAAATTATGTTGATGAATTTGAAATGGGTTTCTTATAAAATCACTATAATTTATTTTATGAGATTCTGGCATTTTATATTGTATTCTATCATCATACCACGTAAACTTCCCACCTGGACCAAACCTATAATCATTCTGACAGAATTCATTATCTAAAAATTCTGCCGCAGCTTCTCTTTCTTCTTGTGTTGCTTCTTTTTCTCCTGTTATCATTTCCATAGCCACATCTACATTTTGATTCATTTGAAGTAATGTGTCAGATTTAGTTTCACCTTCTACTTGTGGTAATGGCTGTCCATTGCGTTTCGCTTCCGCAGATTGTTTAAAGAAATTCTTAGATCTCGTTCTTCTTTCTGCTATGGAAATTGCTTCAGATTTAGATATATTTTCATAATTTTCTAAAACATACTCTAATTCTTTTCGTACTGCTTCAGGATTTAGTTTACTGTTATCCTCTTTAGTATTTTGCTCTATTATTTCATAAATTTCATTTTGTAATCTAACTGAATCAGTCTTATTATTTCTTAAATTTCTTTCATTCTCTTGTTGTTTATTTATTACTGTAGCTATACTTTTAGCAATTCCTTTTATATTTTCTACGTTAACACCTCTTTCAGAAAACACTGTACTTGCAGGAGCATTAATTTCATCTTTTACAGCTTTTATAAAAACAGCTAATCTTGCTGGCTCTATATCTTTTGCTGATATTTCCAAACTTTCTTTTAATTCGCTTGCTTCTGTTTCTGAAAGATTTTTTTCTTCCCTTAAATTCTCTATAAATTCATTAATTTCGTTTCTTTCCATAATTCTTCTCTTTTTCTACTATTTATATATCTTCTCTTTACCTATTTTGTATCTTTGTCATCCTCTAATAAATTGTTTTCATTTATTCTATTTTGATCTTTTGGATTTAATTCATTTTGAGTTGATCTCATGTCATTTATCGTTATTTCTGCAGCTTTTATTAAACCTGGAAATGAATCTTTTCCATATATATTTTGTGGTTTCTCATTTTCTTCAGTTTCTGGATCCTCTGGACTATCTCTATCTTCATCATCATCAAGTTCAATCTCTTCTGTTCCAATATCTGGAGTAATTGTTGCATCCGGTCTAGCAACTCTCCCATCATTTTCAGTTTCTTCTACAACTGGTGGCATTGGTCTTTCCTCATCTGCCATTCCAAGAATAGCTGGATCTACTTGAATTTCATCAGTACTTGCTTCGTATACTGGTGTAACACTAGCATCTGGTATTTGAGCAAAACTTGCAAATGCAGTCATGAAATCAGAAGCATCTTGTTCCATTCCAATGCTTGGTGTAAAGGCAGCAAAACTCATCATATCATTTGCAGTAAATGTAAAGAAACTTGCAGCTTCAGCAACTTCTGGAGCAACTGGTTCTTGTACAGATTTTGGATCTCGTTCTGAAGTGTTTGGTTTTTGAGGATCACTTTCATCTAACGTTGTTACTTCATTTTTCGCTAATTCTATCCAACCTTGTTCAAAAGACTCTTGTAATTTATCTTTATTGCTTCTAATGTTGTCTAATGAGCTATTAAATTGTTCTTCATCTCCCCAAAATGGATCATCTTTAGATTTATTTTGTTGTAGTGCTCGTAAATTGGCTACAAAATCTCTAGAACTAAATTCTCCTTTTTCATTCATTGCTGTTAAAAATATTCTATTATAGTCAGCTTCAGTTAAACTATCAACAATATGTTCTGGCAAAACTGTTTTTAAAAATTCTTGTATATACTCTTTTCTTTCCGAAATTATTTGCCTTCTTTTATTTATATTATTATTTTTTTTGTTTATTTTTTCTTTACTTTCAGGTGATAATTTTCCACTTAGCCTTTTTATCAATTCACTTGGTGTAAGATCTGCTCCATAAGTTTTTCTCAAAAAGTCTCCATGCATTTCAATAATGTCTTCTATATTTGAATTTGGATCTTGTATTCTATTACTTATATCTATTAAAACTGCTATTTCTGCAAAAGACAACTCTTTAATATTTGGTATTCTATATGTTTTTCCTAATTCATCAACTATATCATTAAAATCTTTGTTAACTTTATTTGAAATTTCTATATCATCTTCTGTCCACCCTTTATTGATATCCTCATCTTTTATTTCATCTAGTCTAATAATTGCATCAGAAATAACATCACCATATTCTCCAAATTTTTTCCCAATTACTTTTCGAGCTAAATCTTCTTTATCTTTTTGGGAAAGAGATTCAAAAAATTTAATTTTTTCTTCTGGTAATTTTAATGCTTCAAATTGTGTTATTAGAATTGCTGTTTGTGTATCCTTAATTTCTTCTTTTACATTAACTACATTATGTTCATTTTTTTGTACAGCCATATCTACACTTTTTGCAATAACTTCAACAGGAATTTTTATATCTTTTCCAGAAATAATTTCATCTATGCTATTCGCATTTTTAATCATTGTAGATATGTTTGAATAAACATCGTCAATTATTCTTGGGTTTGTAGTACCTTTTGTATAAAAATTCACAGTGTCTTGAAGTTCTTTGATAAAATCATTTTCTGAAATTTTTATAGCATCTTCTGGCTTAATGGTTTTATTTTTAATTTGTTCTTTTTGCATATCTTGTATAAATCTATATATTTCATATGCTTTTGATGAATTATCAGCCATACAATCTCTCCTCATTATAATCTTACAACCATATTATATATATCTTCGTTTTTCAATAAAATAACAGTTAGATTTCTTTTTTTTTACAATTTAATTGCAATTTTATGTAAAATGATGTATTATAATATTATATTTAATAAAAAGGAGATTTTTATGGAATTTAAGAAAGAAGATATGATAGATTTAAATGAACAAAATGTTCAAAAATTATTTGCTTATTGTCTTGCTAATAATTCAACACCTACAGAAAATATTACTAAAAGAAATTTTTTTAAAGAAAATTCTCAAGCAAATATTCCAGATATGGCATTTGATAAAACAAAAATAAGTAAAATATTGAAAACTGTATGCTATTTACTTGGCCAATTATATCCTGTTCATAACGGAACTGCTAATATGTTGGCAACAGATGGTTTTAAAAAATATGATGGCACAAATTGGACCCAAAATAGACTAGCCTTATTTGCTTTGTATTATTTAGGAGACGCTACAGAAACACTTCCTAAATTTGAATATTTTCCACCACTAAAAAATTATACATCACCAATTGACAAATATGCTCACATCCTTAAACCAACTTTATCTCCAAATGATCCAAACTTTAAGAAAAAAGGTGGACAAGAACCAGCAGATGACTAATTAATTTTTATAATTTAAAAACATAAAAAAAGCGATTCGAAAACCGAATCGCTTTTTAGTTTTTTGTTATCATTTATTATATAACAGATTTTACAAAAAAACAATTCTTTTATTTATAATTTTTCCGTTGTATAATAAGCCTTGTGAGGTGATTAAATTTGAATAAAAACTATGATTTAATTATAATCGGGGCTGGCCCTAGTGGGGTTTTTACAGCTTACGAACTTATTGAACTTGGTATTGCTAAAGATAAAAAAATTCTATTAGTTGAACAAGGAAAAGCTGTTGAGAAAAGAGTTTGTCCTGTTGAAAAAGCTGGTAAATGTGTAAAATGCAAACCTTATTGTAGTATTACTAGTGGTTTTTCTGGAGCTGGTGCTTTTTCAGATGGAAAACTTACTCTTCCAAATAAAGATAGTGATTCTATCGAGGTTGGTGGAATTCTTCATAAATATCTTGGTGTTGAAAAAACAAAAGAATTAATGTTTTATGCTGATGATATTTATCTTAAATTTGGTGCTGATCCTCATGTTGAAGGATTAGAAAATTTAGACAAAATTCAAGAAATTGCTGATAGAGCAAAAGAAAATGATATTATTCTTGCTAACTGCCCTATTAGACATTTAGGTACAGAAAAAAGTCATGAATTATACAAAAAAATTCAAGATTATATTTTGGAAAATAATGTCGAAATATTATTTGAAACAAATGTAAAAGATTTAATTGTTAAAGATAATGAAGTTTGTGGTGCTGTTCTTGAACCTTCTGGTTCAACTGACGTTTCAAATGCTTATGAAGTATTTGCAAATAAAGTTGTTCTTGGAATTGGTAGAAAAGGTGCTAACTGGCTTTCAGAAATGTGTATGAAACATTCTATAAAAAACCGTGCTGGTGTTGTTGACGTTGGTGTTAGATACGAACTTCCTGATAGTGTTATGCAAGATGTTAATAAATATCTTTATGAAGGTAAATTTGTAGGATATCTTCCTCCTTATAAAGATAAAGTTAGAACTTTCTGTCAAAATCCTAGTGGTTTTGTTGCTAACGAAGTATATGATAATGATCTTACTTTAGTTAATGGTCATTCTTATAAAAATAAAAAAAGCACTAATACAAATTTGGCAATTTTAGCTTCTCATCATTTTAATGATCCATTTGAAGAACCTATTAAATATGGTGTTAATATTGGTGAAAATGCAAATCAACTTGGTATGGGAAATGTTCTTGTTCAAAGACTTGGTGATATCTTTAATGGAAAACGTACTTGGGACAAAGATTTAAAAGCTAATAGTGTTGTTCCAACTTTAAAAACAGCTGTTGCTGGAGATATTACTTATGCTATTGGATACAGAACAATGGTTGATATTTTAGAATTTATAAAAACTATGGATAAAGTTGTTCCTGGTTTTGCCCATCCTGATAATCTTTTATATGCTGCTGAAATTAAATTCTATTCAAACGAAATCGTAATTGATAATAATTTCGAAACAAGTATAAAAGGTCTTTATTCAATTGGTGATGGTGGTGGACTTACTCGTGGATTAATTATGGCTTCTGCAAGTGGTGTTCAAATGGCTAGAATATTAAAAGATTTATTTTAAATAAAACAAAAACACCTTGGCAATTCTGCCATGGTGTTTTTTGTTTGGTACTGCACAAGAGTGCATCATCACATTTTAGGTTCAGACACCCGCATCGCCCACATTGATTTGTAGGTTTCAAGGTTATCATCTTCTGTGAATGAAACATAGTCTGCCGAATCATCTGTTTCAATTTCACTTCTGACAAGCATTTTTCCGGTGTATACATCTTCGCTCAAGTACGGTTTTACCATAGCCAAAACATCTTCTCTAGCTAATCCTAAGTGGTTGTATTGTCTCATGACAAAATCAATTTTGTCACAAATTTCAAGATTTCTTACAACAACTTTCGGAGGTAAAGTCCATCCCATTTTGTGTACCCATCTGCCAGACTTCTTGTCCTTTCTCATAAAATGAGCACCCAAATCACCTTTTTTTGGACATTGCAGAAACTTTATCCAATAGCCCTCTCCATCAGGAAGTTCTTTAGGTATGTCGTAAACTACTTCATATACCGTTCTTCCAACTCTTTCCAAATCTTCTCTTACGAGTTTCTCTGCAAGAACTTCAGAGTAAACTTTTCCAGAAAGAAATCCCGGAATGTAGTCATCGTATTTGTTGTAACCAGGTAATTGCCAGCCCATTGCAAAAGCATAACAATTAGTTACTTCATACAGTTTCTTTTCATACCCAATCAGATAGTTCTTTCCATCAACTCCTTTAAAAGGTGCCAAGGTATTTACAGTAGGTTCATTGGGAACAGGCTTATTTGTTGAGAATGTTATCATGTTTGACTTTACTGACCTTTTCTTAAGTTTCGAAATATCGAGCATAGTATCCCCCTTCTGTGATTCGATTTTTTGATTACCATTTTTCATTATAACACAGTTTTATGTAAATTACAATTCTTGTATTTACCCAAAAAAATAAATGCAAAATTATATTTTGCATTTATTTGATTTCATTTATAAAAGAATCTATATTATCAATTCTTGCATTCATTGTTTTTCCTGGCGCTATACTATATTTTAATTTATAGTATTCTGGTAATTGTGATATTCCTTTTAATTGTGATTCCAAAAGAACATCAATTCCTGCATATTTACCTTCAATATATGGCAAGAATTTTAGTGGTTGTCTTCTTACTCTATCATCTTTTAACAAGTTACTAACTAGTAAATTTAAATAGTTTTTTGTAATCGATTTATCTTTTCTCTCAGAAATTTGGTATCTCAAATATGGTTCTTCTTTTCCTTGAATCATTTCTTCTTCTAGGACTGAACCTTTTGTATTTTCAAGTAACCCAATTATTTTTTTCTTGTTTACATCAGACATTGTTGCAACATCTGTTATTTTACCATTTTTGTCTATTCTAAAAGAACTATATCCTCCTAAAACTCCATCAACTAAATTTGGTAAACCGTTTATTGCAGCTTTTCTTTGAAAGTCTTGTAATCTCTTTAATGCTAATTCTTTTCCTGCATTTGTAACAATATATAATGCAACTCTTACTCCTGTTCTTCTTTGAATATTCTTTATTTTCTCAAAGAATTCTACAACTTTTTTAGTTCCCATTCTTCTCGTTAATGTTAAATCTTCTCTTTCTAACCAAGAGAAAATTAATGGATTTACTTGTTCTTTAGTAGATTTTTCTTTTGGTTTAAACAAATTACTTGAACTTGCAACAATTTCCATATTTGCTTTAAGTTGAGAATTAGTTTGTTGCTCTAGTTTTTTCTTTATTTCTTCAATTTGTTTTTGTTTAATTTCTTCAGCTAATTTTTTAGCATTATTAATTCTTTCTTTTTTTGCTAGTTCTTTATTATATTCAATTCTTATTAAAAGCATTCTTCGTACTTTTTTTTCTATTTTTTTGAAAACATCGTTTTCTTCTTGCAAATAATATATTTCTGCTTCTGATTCCGACATTTCTGCAAATGCTTCTATTACATTATTTACAGATGTTTTTAATGTTTTACTTGCTATAGATAAGTTTTCTGATATGTTTCTAAAATCCTCATTTGTAAAGAAATTTAAGAACTTATCATATTCTGCTTGAACATTTTTTCTTTTATTTTTAATAAAATCTTCAAGTTTTAGGCTTTTTACTTTTCTATACTCTATTAATGCTAATAAAAAATTTTTATCAAAGCAAAAAAACTCCATTTTAACTTCTTTATTATTTAATTTATTAAACATCAAAATTAAAAATTGTAATTTTCTTATTATTTCTTCATTAAGTGTTCCAGCATTTTTTAAACAATCTCTTATATCTGCTACTTTTTGATAATCTAAAAAGTTTAAATATTTTTGGTTTAAATCAAATATAACATTAAATTTTTCCGCTGTATTTAGTTTTTCAAATCCTTCTTCTGTATATTCTGACGGAACTAATTTCATAAATTTCCAAGCTTTTGCTGTTTTTATTGATTGAACTAATATTAAAAAATATTGAAGCAATATTTTTTCTGTATCACTTTCAAAAGCATCCAATCTTTCTGAAATTTCTGAAGTTATCAGCAAATTATTCATGTCATTTTTTAAAGCAGATCTTTGATCTATTATATCAAGAGCTCTATATTTTAAACGTCCTTTTAAAGGCTTAGCCATAGCTAACTTTTCTTTCAAGTTAGTTATATCCAAACCTTTTTTGTTATATGCAGTTACAAGCTCTTGATAATCCATACGCATTCTTTCTATTCTATAATTTCTAAACCTGCAAATTTTGCCATAAGTCTCTTATGACCTACTTTTTCAAAACTAATATCTACTTTTAGATCTTCTCCTTCTTTTTCAACAGAGTTTATTACACCTTCACCAAATTTTTTGTGGAATACTTTGACTCCTGCTTTATAAGAAGTTAAATCTATATCATCATTTTTCTTTTTATTTAAATTTAAACTATTTAAGAAACTATCTGCTGTTCTAAATTGATATGTTGTAGAAGATTTTCTTGATGCTGATGCTGCTATATCTTTATATGTTGATACTGAAGATCCTCCATATCCATAACCATATGAATCATTATATGAATTTCTTCTTTCTCCATATTCCCAATTATATCCATCATTATTATCAGGATATTTATTGCTTCTATCTTCTATTTCTTCATATCCATCTAGCATATTAGCTGGTATTTCTTTTAAAAATCTAGAAACACTATTACAACTTGTAGAACCAAATATTGTTCTTTGTCTGCTACAAGTTAAGAATAAATTCTCTTTTGCTCTTGTTATTCCAACATAACAAAGTCTTCTTTCTTCTTCTAATTCTTGTGGTTCTCCAATTGATTTATATCCAGGAAAAATTCCTTCTTCCATTCCTACTAAAAATACAACAGGAAATTCTAGACCTTTTGCACTATGTAAAGTCATTAATGTTACAGAATCATCTGAATCTTCCATTCCATCTAAATCTGAACTTAATGTAATTCCTTCTAAGAATTCACTTAATGAATTATCTGCTGATTCATCTTCAAATTCGATTGCAACAGTTAAGAATTCATCTAAGTTTTCAATTCTTGATTCTGCTTCAACTGTATTTTCTAGTTCTAAAGCTTTAGTGTATCCAGTTTTATTTAGCATTTCTTTTATTAATTCTGATATTTTCATATCATCTTTTTTACTTCTTAATTCTTCAATTACAGAAATAAATTCTCTTGTGTTGGCAAAAACTCTTGTTAAACCATATTTATCTGCATCTCTAATTATTTCATACATTGAAACTCCTGTATCTGCAGCTAAACTATCTATGTTGTCTAAACTTGTTTTTCCAACTCCTCTTTTTGGTTCATTTATTATTCTTGTTAAACTTAAATTGTCTGATGGATTTTGAATTAATCTTAAATATGCTATCGCATCTTTTATTTCTTTTCTTTCATAGAATTTTAAACCACCAACAATTTTATATGGAATGTTTTCTCTTCTTAAAATATCTTCTATTGCACGTGATTGTGAGTTCATTCTATAAAGAACAGCAAAATCAGAATATTTATAATATTCTTCCATTTTTAGAGTATTAATGTTTCTTACAATAAAGTTTGCTTCATCATATTCATTATCTCCTCTAAATACTTTTGGAAGTTTTCCTCTTTCGTTTTCTGTCCATAACTTTTTCTCGTATTTTGTTTCGTTATTTTTTATAACTTCATTTGCTGCATTTAATATGCTTTGTGTACATCTATAATTTTGCTCTAATTTAATAATTCTTGTTCCAGGAAAATCCTTTTCAAAGTTTAAAATATTTGAAATATCTGCACCTCTAAAAGAATAAATTCCTTGGTCGTTATCTCCTACAACAGTTATATTTCCATATTTTGAAGCAAGTAATGTTACTAATGTAAATTGAGCTTTATTTGTATCTTGGTACTCATCTACTAGAACATATTTAAATTTACTAGCATAATATTCTAATAAATCTGGATTATCTAATAAAATTTTAATTGTAAAATTAATTATATCATCAAAATCTATTGCATTATTTTCTTTCAATTTCGTTTGATATATTTCATATATTTCAGCAATTGTTTCTTTTCTGTAATCACCTCTTGCTTTTAATGCATAGCTATCAGGTTCTAACATATCATTTTTTGCATTACTAATTTCAGAAAGAACAGATCTGTCTGAAAGTAATTTATCATCTAAGTCTTTATTTTTTATAATTTGTTTTATTAATGTTTTTTGGTCTGATGTATCGAATATAATAAATGATGTATCAAAACCAATTCTATCTATTTGTTTTCTTAAAATTCTAACACAAATTGAGTGGAATGTTCCTATCCACATATCTTTAGCTGCGTCTCCAACTAAATTTTCTACTCTTGATTTCATTTCATTAGCTGCTTTATTTGTGAAAGTTATAGCTAATATATCCCAAGGTTTTACACCTTTTTCTCCCATTAAGTAAGCAATTTTATGAGTTAATACTTTTGTTTTTCCACTTCCTGCACCTGCTATAACTAAGCATGGACCTTCTGTGTTTGTAACTGCTTCGTATTGCTTGTCATTTAATCCTTCTAATAAATTCATGAATATCTCCTTATTGTATATATCTTATAAGTTCTTACAAAACTTTTGTTTGCATTATATATTTTTGAAATTTTACTGTCAATATTATATATTAATTTAAATTAAAAGTCATTATTTTTACCAAATTTTAATCTACTTTTAACATAAAAAATCCCGAGCCGAAATGGGACCATATTTCAGCTCGGGATGATTAATTGAAAAATGCAAAGTGCTCTAATACATAGCAATCCTCTAACGGACGCATGCGCTCCACAAACTCAATGAGATCGTAGTGTTTATACATCGGAACCTCAGGAGATTCCAACACAGATTTCGCGATAGCGATAGCTTCTTCTGATGGATTTACACTTCTGTTCCAAAACTCGACATTCAGATAGAAGTGCCCTTTTTGGCAGAGTATATCCTTAATGTTATCTGGATATGCAGAATCAATTAGCCTTCCTGCAACGATTGCTGCAATCAAAGCTTGCTCTTCGGCTGTTCCCCCTTCATGGGTAATATAACATGCAAGAATTTCTTCCTCTGTTTCAGGCCACTGAAGTTCGTATGGATATAACAATTCAAATTCTTTTCCTGCAGAATTCACAATGGTTTCCTTAACAAAGAGAGTCTTCTCTTTATCATGGATATTATCCATCAAATACACAAATTCAACTTCAGACCAGTCGTCTTCGATTGCAGTGCTATCTACAAAATTAGATTTTTCGTTGTTAACGAACTTGTCGGCTGCAAAAACCTGGAAACTCCCACCAAACAGAAGAACCATCATTACCAAAGTAAAGAGACTTGTTACAACACGCTTAGCATTCATTCTCTTCTTCCCTCTCTAGTCCACTTGGACTTTTCGCACATGATCAACTATAAGTTACTTTGGTCCCATTATATTTATTATATATATAAATAAAAAAAAAGAAAAGATATTTAAAATCTTTTCTTTTTTTTTTAATTATTTATTTAATTCTGCTAATAATTCTTCAACATCAATTCCGTGAACTTCACAAGCTTCTGCTATTGTTTCTGCTTGTGCTGCTGGACATCCTAAACATCCCATTCCTGCAGCTCCTAATACTTGTGCTTTTTCTGGATATTGAGCTAATAATTCTCCAATTTTCATGTTTTTATCTATCATAGCGTCCTCCTTATTTTTATATTTAACTTTTTAAATTTTACCATATTTTTTTAAAAAAGTATAGACAAACCGAAAAAATATTGTATTATACAAAAAATTTATTTATATCAAAAGTATTAATTTTCTTTATAAAGATCCAGCAAAATCCCCTATTTCTAAAAATTACTAAAACAAAATTTTGTTGTTGTAATTATAACTTTAAAATGATATAATCTTTTCAAACTGTACTAAAGAAGATAATATTTTAAGGTTTGAAAAGGGGTTTTTGATATGAAACTATCTCAAAATGAGAAATCTCTTCTATTTTCTAGTACAGAGATACCAGATATGTTTTTCACAGAATATTTACCAGAAGCAAATGGTAATTTTATCAAAGTATATTTCTATATGCTTTTTTTGTCTAAATATAATAAAGAAATTAAAATAAATGACTTATCAAAAACACTAGCCTTAGATTTTCCAACAGTGCAAGATGCTATTAAATATTGGGAAGAAAAAGGTCTTTTAGTTAAGAAAACTGATGGCTATACTCTAGCCGATATTCAAGAAATCGAAATCACAAAGTTATATTCGCCAAAAGTAACATCTTCACCAGAAGATGCTATTAAAAGCGCCCAAAGCCAATATCGAGCAAAAGCAATTGAAAATATTAATTCTCAATTTTTCCAAGGTGTAATGTCTCCATCTTGGTATAATGATATTGATCTTTGGTTTAATAAATATGGATTTGTTGAACAAGTTATGCTTGCTCTTTTTAACTATGCTTACGATAAAAGAGCTTTACACAGAAATTATGTCCAAGCAACAGCTGATGCTTGGAGTAAAAATAATATAAAAACATTCAACGATTTAGATGCTTATTTTGAGAGACAAGAAAAACGTGGAAGCATAAATAACGAAATTGCAAAAAAATTAAATTTATATAGAAAATTAACAACTTATGAAGAAGAAGATATTGTAAAATGGACTGAAAATTATGGTTATTCAATGGATATAATTGAAATTGCTTTAAAAAAAGCTTCTTCAAATAACAAAGTTAGATTTGACTATATAGATACTTTACTTACAGATTGGCACAATAAAGCTTTATCTTCTGTTGATGAAGTTAATACTTATTTAAATTCTTTAAAAGATAAAGAAAAGAAAACGAAACAAATTGAGAAGGTTGCATTTGAATATACTCAAAGTACATTTGACAATTTAGAATCTTTATATGATAATTAAATTTCAGTTTATAGGTAACTTTAAAAACCTAAATATGTTTCAAGGATAAACCAAAAAATGGATAATTCTTTATTAAAACAAGTATTAAAAGAATATGATGAAAAAAGAATTAGAGCAATGCAAGCTGCTGAACAACGCAAAAAAGATTTAATGAATGTTAATCCTAGACTTCAAGAAATCGAAAAAGAATTAACATTAAATTCTATCAAAGCTTCAAAAGCTATACTTGTTGCAGACTCTAAAGAAAAAACTTCATTACTTGCTACACTAAAAAAACAAAATGCAAGTCTTATCAAAGAAAAAAATGAATTTTTAAAAAATTTATCAAAAGAAAATAATTATCTTAATCCACATTTTGAGTGCAAACTGTGTAAAGATACAGGATATGTTCAAAAAGATGGAAAGCTTACAATGTGTTCTTGTTTAAAACAAAGAATATTTGATATTGCATACAACAAATCAAATATGGGTAATTTAGAAAGAGAAAATTTTTCAAGTTTTAATATAAGAATTTTTTCAGATAAACCAGATAAAGCTCTTTATAAGTCTGATTTATCTCCTCGTGAAAATATGCAAATAATTAAAGAAAAGGTAAAATCATTCGTTGAAAATTTTGATGATCCTGAAGAAAAAAATCTAATTTTCACTGGAAATACTGGTGTAGGAAAAACATTTTTAACAAATTGTATAGCAAACGAAATGTTAAAACTCGGTAAAACTGTACTTTATCAAACAGCTCCGGTTATGTTTGATGAAATAAATGATGCAAAATTTGGTAGAGAAAATGCTCGATTTGATTTATATGAAAACATTTTAAATGTTGATTTACTTATTATAGATGATTTAGGAACAGAAAAAATAACAGATTCAAAAATAACAGAATTATTTACAATTATAAACACAAGACTTCTAAATCAAAATCACAAAATAACAAAAACTATAATTTCTACAAATTTAAATGTAGATGAATTATTTAAAACATACACTACAAGAATCGGTTCTCGATTAGCTGGTAATTACAGATTTTTAAGATTCTTTGGTGATGATTTAAGATTCAAAAAAGCCAAAAAAGAATCTTAAATCTTTTTCAAAAATTAGGGAAAATAAAAATGTCCATTTTATAAATGGACATTTTTTATTTTATTATTATTTTATATATTCAATTACTTTATCCGCTATATATTGCATTCCCTTATCTCCCGGATGAGTTGCAACTCCATTATGATCAATTATATGTTCCTGACCATCATCTCCATACACAGTTGCTCCTAGCTCAGATTGATAATCTGTATCTTCTCTAATCTCTGTTAAATCTACAAAATCTACATTACTATTTAAAGCAACTCTTCTTTTTATATCTGATTTTTTATCACTCCAAAAATCATCAATTAGAATTATTTGAGCTTCAGGACATTTTGTTCTTACATGTTCTATTAGTTCTGCTAAGTCACTTTCAAAAGTTGTAAGTTCTGTTGCATTTTCACTTAGTTGTATCGATACTAAATCTAAATCAGGACTTAAATATGATTTTAGTAATGAATAACTTCCAGCTCTATCTGCACTTTGTAGTTCCCAATCAGAATATTTAAATGCATATGCATTAGTTTTTCCTTTATTTTCATTTAAGTATCTAGTTACTATATGAAAATAGTCATTTTCTGGTTTAGATGCTGCCATTCCAATTTCATTCCACCAATATTCACATTTATCATGCCATGTGATGCTATTTCCTAATGCCAAATAGTTAAATTCATTTTCATTATATTCAACTTTTGGATTTATAGAAAATTCTAATTTTGACATTTCTTTTTTTAATTCTAAAATTTGATTTTCATATTCTTTATTTTTTTCAGATAACATTTCGATTTTGTCATTTTTTAATTCAGTTTCTTGTTTTAAACTGTTAATTCGCATAAAAAACATAATTAACATTATTGCTATAACTATTAATAATAGCACAACAAACACTTTACAGTAATTTAATTTTTTCATATTCTCTCCTATTTTATACTTTCTTTTTTTAGTATCTTTTCAACTTCCCACATATTTCTTTTCATTTGCTTTATAAGGTTCCATTTTTTCGAATTATAATTCTCGAAAAGGATTTTATACAACTCATCAATTTTCTCCGCTGAAAATCCATTTATTTTCTTTTGAGACCATTCTATAAATTGTATCCACTCCATACAAATTTTTTTGTTCTTACTATAAATTTTATTATTTCCATTAACCCATTCATTTACTGTTATTTCTTTTGCATCTTCTAATTTACATTGGCCAGAATCATAAAAATAATCTCTTTTCAAATTTTCTGGTACTAATGGAAACATTACACATTGTAATGGTTTTACAGAATGAATTCCACATTTTCTCCCATTTTCGTCATATAAAATACATTGTTTTAATTCACCTGTTGTTTTTAAAACTAATTCTAAATTATTATTTTCTGGTCTTTCTGTGTATTTATCTAAAAACTCCTTAACTGATATATTTAAATATTTGCTTATCTTCCAAACATTAATTGGAAGCAATCTAATATCTCCTCTATAAATACAACATTTATCGCATAAATTGCAACCTAATTTTACTTTAGATTTTAATGTTAAAATATCCATTTATCTACCTTCATCATCCGTTTCTTTCTTCTAGTTTTATTTTAAGATTTTCTACTTTCTTTTCGATATTCTTCACTCGCTTTTTTTCATATTTTATCTTCGCAATAATTTCTTATAAAATAATTATATATATATTTTTTTTATTGTCAATTAAGTTATTTCAAGCTTTAATTAAAAATTAATATTTTAAACAAAAAAAGACAAACCATAATGGTTTGTCTTTTTTATTTATTAAATCACGTAGTCTTCATCTTTTTCAACTATTTTTTCAATACTTACTACTTTTCCTTCATTTGTTCTCATTAAAGTAACACCTTGTGTTGATCTTCCAAGAACACTGATTTCTCCAGAATTTAATCTGATAATTGTTCCTGTATCTGTAATTAAAATTACATCTTCAGTTCCATTTACTATCTTAATTCCTACAAGTTCTCCAGTTTTTGGAGTGATTTTATATGTTATAACACCACGTCCTCCTCTATTTTGAACTCTATATTCATCAAGTTCTGTTCTCTTACCAAATCCATTTTCTGTAATTGTAAGTAATGTAGCATTGCTACCAACTATAATTGGTTCCATACCAACAACGTAATCTCCGTCATCTAGTCTCATACCAATTACACCTTGAGCTGTTCTACCAACAGGTCTAACATCTTTTTCATCAAATGTGATACTTAAACCTTTTCTAGTAACTAATACAACATTATCTTGTCCATCAGTTAATCTAACATCGATTAATTCATCATCATCTTTTAATGTTATTCCCATTAATCCAGTTTTTCTATTTGAATCATATTCGTTAAGCGGAGTTTTCTTAATTAAACCATTTCTTGTTCCCATTAATAAGTATTTATCGTTTGCAAAATTTTGAAGTGGTATAATTGCTGAAATTTTTTCTCCCGCTTCTAGATTTAATAGATTTACAATTGCAGTTCCTTTGGCTGTTCTACCAGCTTCTGGAATTTCAAATCCACGTAATCTATACATTTTTCCTTTATTACTGAAGAATAAAATTGTATCATGTGTTGATGCTGTAAATATTTCTTTTACAAAATCATCTTCTCTTGTAGCAATTCCTGTTATTCCTTTTCCTCCCCTTCTTTGGCTCTTATATGTATCTACTGGCATTCTCTTAATATATCCAAAGTGAGTTAATGCAATAACAGTTTGTTCTTCTTTTATAAGATCTTCTTCTTCGAATTCTCCTTCTGCTGGAGCGATTTTGGTTAATCTTTCATCTCCGAATTTATCTTTCATTTCTAGAAGTTCTGTTTTAATTATGTCATAAACTAATGTAGCACTAGCTAAGATTTCTTTATAATATGCAATTAATCTCATTAATTCTGCATATTCTTCTTCTAATTTTTCTCTTTGCAATCCTGATAGTCTCTTTAATTGCATGTCTAATATTGCTTGTGCTTGGATATCAGAAAGATCAAATCTCTTCATTAATCTTTCTTTAGCATCATCATAAGATTCTCTAATTATCTTAATTACTTCATCAATATTATCTATAGCAATTAATAAACCTTCTAAGATATGAGCTCTTGCTTCTGCTTTATCTAATTCAAATTTTGTTCTTCTTAAGATAACTTCTTTTCTATGGTTAATGTATACTTCTAAACATTGTTTTAATGTTAAAATTTTTGGTTCGCCATCAACTAAAGCAAGTGTAATTACACCAAATGTATCTTGCATTTGTGTGTGTTTAAATAATTGATTTAAAATTACTTGAGGTCTTGCATCTCTCTTAAGTTCTATTACAATTCTTACTCTTTCATTTCTATCAGATTCGTCTCTTACTTCAGAAATTCCTTCGATTTTCTTTTCTCTTACAAGTTCATCAATTTTAATTATTAAGTTTGCTTTATTTACTTGATATGGAAGTGATGAAACAATAATTCTTTGTTTGTTTCCTGACATTTCTTCAATTTCTGTTTCAGCTCTTACTGTTATTTTTCCTCTACCTGTCGTATATGCTTCTTTTATTCCTTCTTTTCCAAGAATCATAGCTCCAGTTGGAAAATCTGGTCCTTTTACAACTTCCATTAATTCTTCAATTGTAACATCTGGGTTATCAATTACTTTTATAGCACCATTAATAACTTCTGTTAAGTTATGTGGTGGTATATTGGTAGCCATACCAACAGCAATACCTGAAGAACCATTAATTAATAATGCTGGTACTTTTGCAGGAAGAACTGTAGGTTCTTGAAGTCTATCGTCATAGTTTGGCATAAAGTTTACAGTATTTTTTTCAATATCAACTAGCATTTGTTCTGCAATTTTTGCCATTCTTGCTTCTGTATACCTCATTGCGGCAGCTCCCTCACCATCTATAGATCCGAAGTTTCCATGCCCATCAATTAACATATATCTCATTGAGAAATCTTGAGCTAATCTTACCATCGCATCATAAACTGAAGAGTCACCATGAGGGTGATATCTTCCTAAAACAGATCCAACTGTGTTAGCACATTTTCTGTATGGTTTATCTGATGTAATTCCATCTTCATGCATTGAATAAAGAATTCTTCTATGTACTGGCTTTAAACCATCCCTAGCATCAGGTAAAGCACGAGAAACAATAACACTCATCGCATAGTCGATGTAGGCAGTTTTCATTTCTGTCTCAATATTTCTTTCGATTATTTTTCCATCTTGCCTTTCCATTTATTCTCCTCTTTTCTTATATTATTTTCCATTTGCATTATATATAAAAACACTCAAAAAATCAAGGAAATTTGGCAAAAAAATCACCTTAAAATACGTGTTTTTTTGGTGTTTTTTTAATACTTTTTTAGACACATTTTATTTTATTTTTTATTTTTCCCAAAAGCTTGGTATTACTGCATTTGCTCATTTATTTTTTATTTAATTATTTTTGCAATTTTTAATTAATTATAATTTGGTTGCTAATTCCAATTCTGCTTCAGTTAAATTAAAGTTTTTTCCGTTATTTTTTATTAGATTATGAACGTTTTAAACTACTCTAGCTTTATTAATTATATTCTCTAAAGGAACTATTTTTTTCTAATTCATTTTTTATATTTTTATATGAAATTTCCATTTTTTCAAATTTTTCAAAGTCTTGAATTCCGTAGGCATTGTTCCACATTTTTGTAAATTTTTATATTTTCTCAACCGCTTTTATTTGATTTGTTAAGGTTTCTACAATTTTGTTGCTTATGGAACTTATTATAGAATTCTTTCCTGATTTAATTAATGATATTGTCGAATTATTAATTAAATCTTTTTGCTTTACTAATTCAATATATTTTTCTATCATTTCTTGGATTTTTGGATTTTCTTTTTGAGAATTATTTTTTAGCTTTAAAAAATTTTTTGAAACATTTTCTTTTTTACTTTGAATAAGTATTTGAATATTAAAATCACATGACTTTAAAAATAATTTATAAGAATTTAAAATAGATTCTTTTTCTAGACTTGATTTTAGATCATAATTAATTGGTAAGATTTTAAAAATTTTAATATATG
>JAZQTI010000138.1:0-3840 GCA_045630665.1 Candidatus Scatovivens sp. | reverse complement strand
ATTATTATAGGTGAATAATATGAACAAATATAATGATTTAGAATTATCTATTTTATCTTGTTTATTACAAAGACCTGAATTAATGAAAGATAGTATATTAGAAGATAAATATTTTATTAAACATAAAAAAATATGGTTATTTATGAAAGCATTTTATAATAAATTTGAAAATTTTGATATTACTTTAATGATGTCAGTTAGCAAAAATAAATATAGAATGAGTGAATATATTTGTTGGTTAGTTGAACAAGAACCTGCACCTAGTTTATTTAAAATGTACGAAAAGCAATTAATTGATTTATATAATGAAAATGAAAAAGACAAATACATTATTGAAAAGGTTTATGATTTAGCCAACGAATTATATGTTAGAAATATTACAACTTATGATTTTAAAAATAAAATAAACGAAATATATGAAAGTGCTAATAAATTAATTGAGGAGGTACAATATGAAGAAACCGAAGAAACATTATAATGTATATTATGTAGGTAAGGGTAATGGTTGTTATGCAGAAAATTATAAAAAAATATATTTAGGCGATGTATGGGCTGTTAGTGAAAAACAAGCTTGTAGTTGGGTTAGATATAGACATAGAGATAAAAAGAATCCAAATGGTAGATATGGTGCTGATATACTAGGTGATTGCCAAGATGAGGGTATGGTATTGTTTACTTATGAAGCAGTTGAAATTGATTAAATTGGAGATGTAATTATGTTAAAAATTAAAGATAATGTGGATTTAAAAGAATTAGAAAAGTATGGGTTTGAATTAAATCAATGGAATGAATATAGAAAAGAAATATGTGGTGGCAGAAGAGGACAATGTTTTGAAGTAATATTGTTTAATGGTGGAGATAGAATATTATATGGCTATGCTTGTGGTGCAGATGGTGATGGAGAAGAAGATTGTATTGATGATACATTATATGACCTAATAAAAGCAGATTTAGTAGAAAAAATAAAAGATTAAATTGGAGGAGAAGATATGAAATTATACAATGAAAATTGTTTAGAAGTTTTAAAAAATATACCTGATGAAAGTATAGATTTGATAATTACTGATCCACCATATCCAACAACTTCAAGAGGAAATGCAGGAAATAGTGATGGTATGTTACAAAAAGAAATAAATAAAAAAGGTAAAGTATTTAATTTTAACAATATTAATTGTAAAGAATATGCTCCTGAATTTTATAGAATTTTAAAAGATGGTAGTCATTGCTATATTATGACAAATCATATTAATTTAATTAATATGTTAAATACGTTTACGAATTATGGATTCCATTTTATAAAAAGTTTAATATGGGATAAAGGAAATAAAATAATGGGACAGTATTATATGAGCCAATTCGAATATATTTTATTTTTTAGAAAAGGTAAAGGTAAAAAAATAAATAATTGTGGCACAAGTGATATTTTATCTATTAAAAATATAAAAACAAAAGATATTAATAATAATAATTTACATGATACTGAAAAACCTATTGAACTTATGAAAATATTAATAGAAAATTCAAGCAATGAAAATGATTTGATATTAGATCCTTTTATGGGTATAGGTACTACTGGAATTGCTTGTAAAAATCTTAATAGGAATTTTATAGGGATTGAAATTGATGAAAAATACTTTAATATAGCAAAGGAAAGAATTGAAAATGAATAATTTAATTATTGTTGATACTCGAGAAAAAGGACACAAATCTATTTTAACCTATTTTGATAAAAATAATATTGATTACATCACAAGCAAGTTAGAATATGGTGATTATATGATATACAAAGACAATAGTGTAGTAATTGATAGAAAAGATAGTTTGTTAGAATTAACAGGAAACTTATGTCATACAAGCGAACACGAACGAATTAAAAGAGAAATAACTCGTGCCAAAGAAGATGGTTGCAAAGATTTTATATTTCTTATTGCTGAATCTAAAATTAAATCAGTTGAAGATATTAAAAATTGGAGTTCGCCACATACGAAAGTTAAAGGTGAAACATTACTGAAAATTATGATTACTATGAAAAATAAATATAGTGTTAGATTTATAATATGTCCTAGACGAGAGATGGGAAAGAAAATTATTGAATTATTAGGAGGTAAAAATGAGTAAATTAAAATTGTTAGAATTATTTGGAGGGATTGGTGCTTGTAGTAAAGCACTTGAAAAATTAGGAATTGACTATGAAATAGCAGATTATGTAGAAATAGATAAATATGCAGTTAAATCATTTAATGCTATTCATAATACTAACTTTGAACCACAAGACATTACACAATGGGACAAAGACATAGAAGTAGATTTAATTATGCATGGAAGCCCTTGTCAAGATTTTAGCCTTGCTGGATTACAAGCAGGTGGAGATGAAGGATCAGGAACTAGAAGTAGTTTAATGTATGAAACTATAAGAATAGTAAAAAAATTAAAACCTAAATATGTTATATGGGAGAATGTAAAAAATTTGTTAAGCAAAAAACATAGACATAATTTTGATAGTTATTTAGAAATAATGGAAAGTCTAGGCTACAAAAATTATTATCAAGTATTAAATGCAAAAGATTATGGTATACCACAAAATCGAGAAAGAGTGTTTACTATATCAATTATAGATAGACAATATTATAAACAAGGAAGTTATTGGTTTCCACAAAAACAAGAATTAAAATTAAAACTTAAAGATATGTTAGAAGATGAAGTTGATGAAAAATATTATTTAAGTGATAAAATGATTAACTTTTTTTACAAAAACGAACAAATACAAAAAGAAAAAGGGAATGGGTTTAGATTTGATGCTTCTGATGGAAACGTAATAGCCAAAACAATTACTACAAGAGCAGGAAGTAGAATGGACGATAATTTTATAATAGGACATATTGAACCTTGGCATCAAAGAGGATATGTATATAATGAAAATTATGTTTCTCCAACGATATGTGCTACTGATTATAAAACACCAAAATTAGTAGGACTAAATTATGCAAATAAAATAAGAAAATTAACACCAAAAGAATGTTGGAGATTAATGGGATTTGATGATGAAGATTATGAAAAAGCAAGTAAAGTAAATAGCAACGCACAGCTTTACAAACAAGCGGGAAATTCGATCGTGGTAAATGTCTTAATGGCAATATTTAATGAACTACTAAAAAAGGAAGGAGAATAGAATATGAAAATAACAATGTATGAATTATTAGGAATGATTAAAGATGGTAAAACACCAGAGAAGATTAAATATATGGGTTATATTTTTGAATACGACATAAATCATAAAAGATATGAAAGTTATTTTGATGAACAAATATGGACTTTAATTGATTTTGTTAATGTAGATGATAATTTAAACGATGAAGTAGAAATCCTGGAAGAAGAAAAGAAAATACCTGAAAAATTAAAAATAGAACAAGACACACCAAGTAGTAATTATTACATAAGAAATGAAAATGGTACAAAGTGTGCTTTAACAAAACATAGTAAAATGATAACAGAAACATTAAATCAAGTTATTGATTATCTTAAAAGTAAAGGAGATGAATAAGATATGAAATATAATAAAGTATTTCAAGATACTATAAACAGTTTACAAAAATTAATAGATAATACTGAAAATGGTATATATGATTTTGATTTTGAATGCAATATTAAAGGTGATATTTATTATATACATATAATTGTAAAAAATGCTAGTTTATATGAAATGTCTTATTTTTTAAAAGAACTTGATGATTGGAAAGTAATGAATAATTTAAAAGATTATCAAATATTGATTGATAAAAGCAAAGGAGAATAAGTATGATAATGGGAATAATTAGTTTAATAATTTTTATAGTAGGATTT
>JAZQTI010000137.1:0-16133 GCA_045630665.1 Candidatus Scatovivens sp. | reverse complement strand
TATTCATTTTCATATAAATAATTGTCTAATGAAAGTATTAAACTTTTTGTTTCGCCTGATAAATATAGTGGTATATATTTAGATTTTTCGTAATCACTTATATAACTCTTTGAAGCCAAATCAAAGAATTCTGAACTTGTTTCATCTGAATAATATAGCTTATATTCAGTAGTACCTTCAAAATTTTTTAAGTCTAATTTAAAAGTAACAACTTCTGTATTTATATCATTTATTTTTAAATAAGCTCTACCATTATCTTCATACAAAAAATGAGGATCAACATACGTTTTTTCCTCATATTCCTCCGATAAAGTACGATAAGAGGTAATATTAAAAACTATTACCTCTAAAAAAATCGCAATTATACATATTAAAATTATTTTAAAATATTCTTTTTTCATATTTTATCCTTTTAACTTTAAGTGTTTCTTAAGTAAAATAATTTAATTAGATTTTGTCTCATGATATTCTTTATCTGTATTAACATTCCAAATATTATCTTTTGAAGTTTCTCCTGATTTAATATTTTTTACTGCTTCAAAAGATGTTGCCATAGAATGATCCATATTATTATATCTATGTTGACCATTTCTACCAACACAATATAAATTAGAAAATCCATTTAAATATTCAACTAATTTATCTATATGTTCATAGGTATCAAAATAAGCTGGATATGCTTTTTTAATTCTTTCTCTATGAGAATCTATAACATCTTCTTTTTCAATAATGTTCATACTTACTAATTCATTAATAGCAAATTCTGAAAATTCTTTATCAGACATGTTCCAGTATTTATCACCTTCTTGGCAAGTATATTCTAAACCAATCCAAACATTCTTCTCTGCATTTTTAACTAAATATGGAGACCAGTTATTAAATATTTGAAGTCTTAACATTTTTACTTCTGGTTCTTGAACATAAATCCAACAATCAGGAACTATATCTCCTAATGTTTTCATTTTTGTTTTATTTTTTAATTTCATTTTATTTACTAAAACACCCACAGTTTGGAAATCAACATATGGAAGTCCTTTTGCTATATCTGTTATTTCTTCAGGAACTTCTTGACCTTTAAATCCTAAAACTAAATCTTTTACAGGCATTGAAGAAATAAACATATCTCCTTCTAATATAACTTCTGTTCCACAAACTTCACATACTACACTTTTGATATTGTTGTTTTCAATATTTATTTTTTTAACAGAATATCCTTTTAAAAGTTTTCCACCTTTTTCTTGGAACTTTTCAGCTAATGTTTCCCATAATTGTCCTGGTCCGTATTTAGGATACCAGAATTCTTCTATTAAAGATGTTTCTACACTTTTCTTTTTTCTTCCGCCAAAAATCTTTGAAAAAGCATCTTTTAAAACTGCTGTAATTGATAGTCCTTTAACTCTTTGAGCTCCCCAATCTGCAGAAATTTCTTTAGGATGTCTTCCCCATAATTTCTCTGTATATTTTTCGAAAAACATACTATATAAAACTTTTCCAAATCTGTTTATATAGAAGTTTTCTAATGAATTTTCTTCTTTTTTTATAAATCTAGTTTTTAAGTAACTAAATCCTGCTTTTATAGTTCTTATAAGTCCCATATTAGTAAAAGTTTTCAATTTTAAACTAATAGGATAGTCAAAGAATTTCTTTAAATAATATATTCTAGAAACTCTAGTTCTTATAAGCATTACTTTATCTTCTTTTTCTGGATTAGGTCCGCCTTCTTTTAATGGTTTAACTCTTCCTAATTTTTCATCATCAAAAGAATTAACTCCTTGTATAGGCATAAGTTCTTCCCAGAAATCCATTACTCTTGAGTCTTTTGAGAAAAATCTATGTCCACCTATATCCATTCTATTCCCATTATATTTTACTGTTTTTGAGATACCACCAATATCTTGTGATTCTTCTAAAATTACAACTTCATAATCTTCATTTCCATCTTTTACTAATTCGTATCCTGCTGTTAATCCAGCTGGACCTGCACCTATAATTATAACTTTTTTCATCTTTTTCTTAATACTAAATTTTGCTTTAGTAGTCCTTTCTTTTTGTTTATTCTACATTATATTCTATTCCTAAATGCTCATATCCTGTAGGTGTTACTACTCTTCCTCTCGGAGTTCTAGCTAAAAATCCGATTTGTAATAAATAAGGTTCATAGACATCTTCTATTGTTTCTACTTCTTCATTTATTGTTGCTGCTAAAGTTTCAACACCAACAGCTTTTCCAGAATATTTGTAAATTATAGTTTCTAATATTTTTCTATCTGTATTATCTAATCCCAAATCATCAATTTCAAGCTTGTCTAATGCAACTTTGGCAATATCTAAAGTAACATTTCCATCACCTAAAACAATTGCATAGTCTCCAACTCTTTTTAATAATCTGTTTGCAATTCTAGGAGTACCTCTAGAACGTTTTGCAATTTCAACAGCTGCATCTTTTTCCATTTTCATTCCTAAAATCTCACTTGATCTTTCGATAATAGTTGTTAAATCTTTAACTGAATATAATTCTAATTTAGAAACAATTCCAAATCTATCTCTAAGTGGTGTTGATAAAGAACCAGCTCTTGTTGTCGCACCAACTAAAGTGAATTTTGGAAGATCTAATCTAATTGATTTTGCTGTTGGCCCTTTTCCAATTATAATATCTAAACAAAAATCTTCTAATGCTGGATATAATACTTCTTCTATACTTTTATTCATTCTATGTATTTCATCAATAAATAAAATATCGTTTTCTGAAAGATTAGTAAGAAGAGCAGCTAGATCTCCTGGTCTTTCGATTGCTGGCCCTGAAGTTGTTTTTATATTAGATCCCATTTCATTTGCAATTATATTTGATAATGTTGTTTTTCCCAGTCCTGGTGGTCCATATAAAAGAACATGATCTAATGCTTCTCCACGTTTTTTTGCAGCTTCAATATAAACCTTCATATTTTCTTTTACTTTATTTTGACCTATATATTCACTTAATTTTTTGGGTCTTAATGATAATTCTGACAACTCTTCTTCAGTATCAAAACTATCTGGTGATAGAAAACTTCTTTCCACTCTAACATCCTCCATTTATAGGAATATAAAATTATAATCCTGTATCGTATTCTCTTTCTTCCATATATGGAAATAATTCTTTTACTTTTTTCAAAGTATAAATTGCATTTTTTTGATGTGGACACTTTTCAGGAGCTTGTATTAATTCGTTTTTATAACAATTTTGTGTTAATTTATAAATCAAATATCTACAATTCATATATGTATAATATATTTTGTAACCATTATCTAAATCTTCCCAAAACATCTCAAAAGTATAATTTTCTTCCACTGTACTTTCCTTCCTAATAGTAGATTATATTTAATTCAATACTTTTACTAATATTATTGAATTTCTGCAAGAACTGTAAGTAACATTCCTATTCCAGTAACAAGGAAACTCGCGCCAAATATGTATATTAACATTTTTGAAGCTTTTGATGCTTCAAAATAAACATCTTCTGGTTTGTTTTCATTTATTCTTAAATCAACTCTTGTACCTAAATTTGGTAATTTTGTTCTTGAATATTTATTTCTTGAAGCAGTATATTCTTTATCATTATATGTATAACGATAAACTGGTGCATATACAGGAGTATTATCTGTTAAAGTTGTAGATTTAAAATCAACAACTTCAGCTTTTACTACTTTTTTACATCTTCTTTGCGCCATATCTTCTAAAACACCTGGCATTATTAACATAGCTAAACCAACAACACAAACAGCTACAGTTGAAAATATTGGGAAAATGTTACTTGGTTCACTTACATTCCAAAATAAATGTCCCCATTCGTTTAATGCTGGAATGATTATACAACCAATTCCTGTTACAGTTAAAATTCCACCAGTTGCTTGTTTTCTAACAATTGCTATAATTCCATAAATCAAAAATAATTGTCCTAATGTCATTATTGCAAATGTTACTTGATTTAAACCAGAGAAATACATCATTAATCCCATTGATGCAACTGCCCAAATAATACATGCCCATGATATTACTGTATCATGAAATAAAAATTTTTCTTTTGTTTCCTCTTTCATTTTCTTCTCCTTTAAAATTTATTTAATCATTTCTATAAATTCATTTTCGTTTATTATATTTACTCCAAGTGTTTGTGCTTTAACAAGTTTACTTCCACTATCTTCTCCTGCTAAAACATAGGTTGTTTTTTTAGAAACTGAAGATGATGTTTTTCCACCAAATTTTTCTATAATTTCTTCTGCTTCTTTTCTAGAATAATTTTCAAGTCCGCCTGTAAGAACAAATATCATTCCTTCAAATCTATTATCTGTTCCTTCTTCAGTACTTTCTTCCATATTTATTCCATATTCTCTAAATTTTTGTATTAAATCTTCTGTTTGAGCTTGAGAGAAAAATTCAAAAACACTTTTTGCCATAATTTCTCCCATGTCTTCCATTTCTACTAAATCTTCATAAGTAGCATTTTTTAAATTTTCAATGTTTTTATATTTTTTAGCTAATTGTTTAGCTGCTTTTACACCTATATGTCTAATTCCCAAGCCATTAATTAATCTATAAAATTCATTATTTTTACTTTCATTTAAGGCATCAATAAGGTTTTGTGCAAACTTTTTACCATTTTTCTTTAATGAAGCAATATCTTCTAATTTTAATTTATAAAGATCAGCAATATTTGAAATTAACTCTCTATTTAAAAGTTCTTCAATTATACTATCTCCCAACCCTTTAATATTCATTGCTTCTCTTGAAACAAAATGTAGTATATTTCTATATTGTTTTGCTGGACATTCAATTCCTATACATCTTACTGCTGATTCTCCTTCTTCTCTAACTGCATCAGCTCCGCAAACAGGACATTTTGTAACCATTTTAAATTCGATTTCTTGTCCAGTTCTTTTTTCTTTTTTTACTCCAACAACTTCTGGAATTACATCTCCAGCTTTTTGTATTACAACAACGTCTCCAACTCTTAAATCTTTTTCTTTAATAAAATCTTCGTTATGAAGTGTTGTCTTAGATATTGTTGAACCTGCAACTTTTACTGGTTCTAATATTGCCATTGGAGTAATTGCTCCTGTTCTTCCAACTTGAAAAGCAATTTCTTTTAAAATAGTTTCTTTTTGTTCTGGTGGATATTTATAAGCAACAGCCCATTTTGGTGTTTTATAATTTGTTCCAAGTATCTCTCTTTGTTCCAAATTATCTACTTTAATAACTGCACCATCTATTCCAAAACTTAAATCTTCTCTGTTTTCTCCAATTTTTTCTATTTCTTTTATTACTTCTGGAATTGAATTACATTCAATTTTAACCGGATTAACATTAAATCCTAATTTTTCTAAATATTGTAAAGACTCTATATGTGATTTGAAAATTATTGAATCTGATTTTTGAACATTAAAAATAAATATATCTAATGGTCTTGAAGCAGTTATTGAACTATCTAATTGTCTAAGAGAACCTGCAGCTGCATTTCTTGCATTTGCAAATAATGGTTCTTCATTCTCTGCTCTTTCTTCATTCATTTTTTCAAATTCATTTTTTCCAATAAATACTTCTCCTCTTACAATTATATCTATTGGTTCTTTTAATTTTGGGGGAATATTTTTAATTGTTTTTAAATTTTCTGTAATATCTTCTCCTACTAATCCATTTCCTCTTGTTGCTCCTCTTACAAAATTCCCATTTTTGTATTCTAAACTTACAGATAAACCATCAATTTTTGTTTCTACTATATATTTTAAATCTAATTCTTTTTCTTTTTTATTTTCATCTTCAAAGAATTCAATTTGACCATCTTCTAGTTCTGTTTCTTTTTCTAAAGATTTTCTCACTCTTTCATCAAAATTATGTAATTCTTCAAAATCAAATATATCTTGCAAACTTTGAAGTGGAACTTCATGCTCCACTTTTTCAAATCCTTCTTTTACATTTCCACCAACATGCTGTGTTAAGGAATCTTTACTTATAAATTCAGGAAATTCTTTTTCTAAATTTCTAAGTTCCAACATCAACATATCATATTCGAAATCACTAATTTCAGGTTCGTCATCATCATAATATTTTTTTGCATGATAATTAGTTATTTTCTTAAGTTCTTCGATTCTTTTTCTTGCTTCTGTTTTATTCATTTTTTTTCCTTTTTTCTTCTTTTAACTTAATGCATTTCTATAGCATCTTTTATAATCTATTTATTTAGTTTCTTTAAATAAATCTCTTCCACCTTTTAAATAATCATACCCAGAGAATATTGTTGCAACAACAGAAACAAGCATTAATACTGATGTTACTACGTTAAACACTAATTCAGGTGTTGTCATATAAACTTGTAAACTACTAGCAGCTGCTTGCGCTTTATCTGTATTTGCAATTATAAAATCAAAGAAATCAAATCTATCTACAAAAGTAAATATGATTGCAATCATTTGTGTAACAGTTTTTAGTTTACCCCAAATAGATGCTGCAATTACTTTTCCACCTTTTTCTACTGCAACTAATCTATATCCTGATACTAAAAATTCTCTAGCTAAAACTATAACTGGGATCCAAGCTGGTATTTTTCCATATTCTACTAGCATTACCAATGCAGATAAAACTAAAATTTTATCTGCAAGTGGATCTAAAAATTTTCCAAAAGTTGTAACTTGGTTTCTTGATCTAGCTATATATCCATCTAATTTATCTGTTATTGAAGCTATTATAAATATTAGATTCATAATCCAAAATGATGTTGGTATTCCTAACCACTCACCAGAAATAACTCCTAAAGAGCCTAAATATCCGATTACAACGAATATTGGAACTAATATCATTCTAAGAACTGTTAATTTGTTTGCTAAATTCATTTTACTTCTCCTTTTCTATCTTTCTTTTGTCTATCTTACAGTATTTGTTACTAAATTTGATGTATTTGTTTGAACTGTATTTTCTACAGTATTAGAAATTTCGTTTGAAACAACATTTTCGTTATCTTCAATTCTTGTTTCTTCTACTTTATTTTCATTGTTTAATAATTTTTCTTTTTCTAATTCATTTTTTCTTGCTGTTTCTAGTTTATTGATAATTTCTTGTAAACTTGAAATATCTTTACCAATCATTTCAAAATCATTTGCTTGTAATGATTCTGTTAAATTGTTATTTGCTTTTATAACAGAATCTACTAAAGCCTCAATATCTTCAACATTAATAAATTCTAAGTCTACTGAATAATCATCACTGAACAAATTTGTTAATGCTTGATTTAAATTATCACCTATAGCAACACTATTTCCTGAAGCTACTATCACTTTTTTAAGTACTGGTATTTGACTATCGTCATTTAACATTACTTGATATATTGGTTCAACATATAATAATGTATTATCTATCGGAATTATTATCATATCTTTTAATAATCTTGTTCCACTTGTATTTATATCTTCTAATTGTTTTGTTATTGTTGTATCTTGTTCAATTTGATTATTAAGTTGAATTATTCCAGCAACATTATTTTCTGAATCTATTTTGTATAATGATAATTTAGATTTTCCATTTTTTACTGTTCCAACTAAATATGATGTTATGTTTTGTTTTTCATATTTATTATATGTTACAAATAATCCTAAATCTGCTGTACTACTATCTTTAGTTTTTAAAACTGTATAGTAAGGTTCCATTTCAACTCCAACAACTGTTGATTTTGTTGCAGAAGCTTTTGGTGTTATTTGCCATACATCATTTGCTCTATATAATGTATCTTCACTTATATCATGATATGTATTTATAATATCAGCTTGGATATTATATAAGAATTTTGGATATACCAAATGTTTTTGAATATCTTGTGGTAATTCTTCTTTAAATAAATCTGGATATATATTTCTGTATGTCATTATTATTGGATCTGAAGTATCTGTTATATAAAATTCTGTTGTTCCATCATATGCATCAATCAAAACTTTCACTGAATTTCTTATATAATTCAATTCTTCTTTATATCCTTTTATGTTTATAACTGTTGATTGAGAATAAGGATATGCATTTGATCTTGTATATCCATCTACAACCCAAACCAATTTTCCTTCATCTGTTACTACTAGATATGGTTCTTCTTCATATAAAACATCTGGTAATATTTTTTTTGCTCTTTCAATTACATTTCTATAATTGATAACTTTTGTTTCTTCTGTAAAGTCTGGTGAAAGATATTGATAATTTCTTTCACTAATAGCTAAAACTAATCTGTCTAAGAAATCTAATTTTAATCCAGCTTTTCCTGCATAAGAATTTTCTTGATTCTTAGAAGGTGTTGTTGGATAATCATATTCTTTTCCAAAATCAGAATTTGTTATTATTGTGTTATTTGTTTGAAGTCCAAAATAAATTCTTGGTTCTTTTATATTCAATACATTTTCACTTGAAAAATCTGATAATAAATATTCTGCATAACCATTTGAATCTTCATCTATAGTTGAACTTGCTATAACTGAATAACCATGTGTATATTTAAATGTTCTACTATCGTTACTTATTGTTGTATCATTTAATATTTCTCTAGGAGTTATATACATTAATTTATCTTCGTTATTTACTTTGTACATAGCTAAAAATGTATTTTCATATGTATAATAACTGCTATTTTTATCATCTTGATGTTCTAAAACTGCTGTTAATGTAACATCTTCTGTTATTAAAGGAATATTAGAAATAACATTTTTATTTTTTTCTAATTGATCTGCTGTTATTTCTGAATAATTATTTATATTTTGTTGGTCTATATCAATGTTATATGCTGCTTTTGTGTTTCTAATATTATAACCAATATACTCTTTTTCGTTATCTAATTCATTATCTCCAACGTGAATTGTTTGGAAATATATCATTACTAAAAACATTCCCAATAGATAAGTTGGTACTATTAATACTGATATTACAGATTGTTTGAAACTTTGTTTTTTAATATAAACTAATAATCTTATTACAGCTATAGCTACTACAAATGTTAGTATTCTATATCCCCAAAGTTTTATTGTTACATCTGTTTTTCCTGCACCAATTAATTCTGTTTCTGCTTCATCTCCAATTGTTAGCATTTCTCCTGTTAGTAAATTTTGAGAACCAATAAAAATATATGTACAAAAAACAATTGCTAATAAAACTAAAATAAAAATTTCTTGTTTTACAAAAGTATTTTTCTTTAATGTTTCAACATCAACACCATCAAAATATGAATTTAATGTTATAACATAATAAAGTGCTGTATAGATTATTGCAACTAGAAATACTTCCATTAAAAAAATTAATAATGTTTGAATAAAAGGAAGTGAAAACATATAATATCCTATATCAGCTCCAAATATTGGATCATATTGCCCAAATTGCGCTGCATTCCTAAATATTGCTAATTTATCTGTAAGCATTATTGAAGCTACAGTTGCTCCAAATAAAGCAAGTAAAAAACTCAAACTTTTATTTGGCAATTTTGGCATTTCTTTTTTCTCATCTTCAAAAAACTTTTTAAGTCCTCTTTTTATAAATCTATTTAATACATATGAGAAGGCATAAATTGTAACAAAAGCTGTTCCAAAAACAATATATTTGTTATGGATTTTTTGTTCTAATACAGAAATATATTTTTCTCCTATTCCCATATAATTTAAATATTCAGCTCTTGTTGTTATAATTGTTATTAATCCAAAAATTATAATCGCCGCTAAAACAATTACTATTTTCATTGAAATTTTCTTTTTTTCTTTAGTTTTTACTTCTGCTTTTTTTGATTCTTCCATTATTTTATGGTCCTTTCTTTTTTAAATTATTGCATCTAAAAACTCTTCGCTATTGAATACTTGCATATCATCTATTTGTTCCCCAACACCAATAAATTTAACTGGTATTTGATTTTCTGAAACAATCCCTAATACAACTCCACCTTTAGCTGTCCCATCTAATTTCGTTAAAACTAATCCTGTTATATCAGTTGTTTCTTTAAATGCTTTTACTTGAGAAATAGCATTTTGTCCTGTTTCTGCATCTAGAACAAGTAAAACTTCTTTACTACAATCTGACATTTCTTTTTCTATTACTTTTTTTATTTTAAAAAGCTCGTCCATTAAATATTTTTTGTTGTGTAATCTACCAGCTGTATCAACAATTAAAATATCCGCTCCAATTTCTTTTGTTTTTTGTATTGCATCAAAAACTACTGCAGCAGGATCTGCTCCTTCTTCTTTTTTTACAATTGTACTACCCGATCTTTGAGCCCATATTTCTAATTGTTCTACAGCTGCAGCCCTAAAAGTATCTGCAGCTGCAACAACAACTTTTTTTCCTTGTTTTACTAAATTGTTTGCTATTTTTCCTATTGAAGTTGTTTTTCCAACTCCATTAACACCTACTACTAATATTACTGATGGTTTTGTTTCTAAATTTAGTTTTGGTTCAGCTATATTTAGTATATCTCTCATTATTTCTTTTAAAGCTTTTTTTACAGCTTCTTCATCTTCTATTTTTTCTTTTTTTATTTTTGTTCTTAATTCATCTATAATTTTAACTGAAGTTTCCATTCCAATATCTGACATTACCAAAACTTCTTCTAATTCTTCTAATAATTCTTCATCAACTTTTCTAAAAACACTAAATACATTATTAATTTTTTGATCAATTGAATTTTTTGTTTTTCCTAATCCTTGTTTTAATTTATCAAAAAAGCCCATAATTCCTCCTTAAAATATATACCTTTATTTTATATCATTAAACCCATAAAAAATCAATAGTATTTGAGGGTTTTTGGGGGAAATTTATCAACTTTAAAACGATATTTTTTCTATTTTTTTAATAGTTATTTTTGTATAAAAAAACATCTCTCCAAATTCCTTGGAGAGATGTTCCTCTTGTAAATACCCACATAAAAAACTTTCGTTTTTAGATATGCTTATTGATCCAAAAGTTCAAGAAACTGATAACATCGTCCTTGCACTTTTCGTGCATAACTGCATGTCTTGCATTGGGATAGAATCTTGTGGTAACGTCAGAATTGTACTTCTTGAACATATTTGCCACCTTCTTCACGCCCTTTGTAAAGTCTCCGACAGGATCTTCCTTACCCGATACAAACAGGATAGGAATATTTTTGGTATTTCTGATAGAGCTTTTTTTGCTAGCGCGTGCCATTCCATCAAGCAGGTCCATAAACATGCCCGGAGTAATGAACTTCGCAGTCACAGGGTCATTGATGTAGTCGTCCAGAGCTACCTCGTCTTTGCATAACCAGTCGAACTGAGTTCTCGTAGGCTTGAAGTGCTTGTTATAATTACCGAAAGCAAGGTCATTGACCATATCGGAAACATTATCTTCACCACCAATTCGATCAGCCTCATCGCCAACCATACGAGTCACCAGTGCAGCTACGATACCAGAGATTTTTCCAGTTCCCACAAAGATTGCACCATCTGCTTCAATTTCATCAGGATATTCGGCCAACGCAGTTCTGAAAGCAAAGCTTCCCAGTGAAAATCCGAGCAAAAAGCACGGAGTCTCCGGATGCACCCTTTTAACAAATTTGTTAAGGGTAATCAAGTCCTCCACCAAGTAGTCCCAGCCAGCTTCTCCGAAGTACATAGGAGCCTTATCCTCACTGATAGAGCCGCCATGTCCGATGAAATCCATTGCATATACTGCAATACCTTTCTGGTTCAGCTTGTTTGCCACCTCGTCGTATCGACCAACATGTTCACCAATGCCATGGGCAATGATTACAGTAGCCTTAGGGGCGAGTTTCGGCCACCAAGCTTTAACCTTAATGTCTGTGATACCGTCTGCTGATGTAAAATGATGTTTTTTTACTGTTGTTGTCATATTTGTTCCTCCTGTTTTTTCGAGTAAATTGTATTACAGAGACGGATTTTTAAACATATCACAATCATGAATCTGCTTAAAAAATCCTAGGCTCAAAATAGCCTTACTTTAATTATAATCTTTATTTATTTTTATGTAAAGAAAAAACTGTTAAAGAATTTCTTTAACAGTTTTCTTTTATATCACAAAAATGTCATCCCCAAACTCTTCTTCATTAACATTTTTGGAAGATATACATGTATATGTTTTTATTTTTTCTTTTATTTCTTCTCTACTTATCTTTTCTAATGCTTTTCCTTCTTCATAAATATAATATTCGCATTCATTTTCATTTTTTTTAAAGCAATAACATGCAATTTCTTCAACATTTCCTATCTTATGATTTTCATGAGGTTCTCTTCTAAATAATGCAAAACTTAATTTTTTTCTTTCTTCTTCCGAAAAAAATCCTCTATATAATTCTGCCATTATTTTAGAGCCTTCATAAAATCCCATCGTTTGTATCCCAAAGAAATATTTTATTAAATCTAATTTATACTGAATTAAATTTTCATCTTTATATTCTTCTCCATCATACACACTAGCCACATATTCTTTCATTTTTTGAGGATCATTCATTTCTGCTTGAATTAATTCAATAAATTTTTCGGTATAAGCTTTTTCATTCTCAGAAAACTCACAAGTATATCCTATCTTATCATCAATCGATTTCACTTCTTCATCTGACAAAATATCTTTATTTCCTTCTTCAGAATTTGTTCCGAAATTACTTGTCTTCATACCTAACTGAATATATGGTAAATCATATATAAGATCCGCAATAAAATTTCTTCCGTCAGAAAGATTTACAACTGCATATTTATGAGACATTTCATATCCGCTTGTATTTCTAATATCATTTTGAGAAACTGCCTTTATTCCAACCCTTTTTAAAATTTCAATATATATCTCTGTCATTTGTACACATGTAAAAGCATTGTCTTCTATATTATCAAAATCAACTGTTTTGTAATATATATCTTCTTTTTTTCTATCATAATATGTTAAATAATTCAAATCATACCTAAATAATTTTCCAAGCTCTATATATAAGTATCTTGTTTTTTCAAATTCTGTTAAACCATTTTGTCCATATTTTTGATACATTCCATTTATTATTTTTTCTAAATCTATTTCTTTTTTTACAGAATTATACATATTCACCTTTTATTTAATCATTTCTTTTAATTTTGCCAAACTATTTAAAGCTTCTATTGGAGTAAGTTCATTAATATTTATTTTATCTAATTCATGAGAAATATCCGCAAGTTTTACATCAAATAAATCAAATTGTCCAGCAACTTGTTTTTTTGATTCTTTCTCTTCCTTAACCTTTACTCCACCCTTTTCTAAAGAACGTAAAATTTTATTTGCCCTTGTAACAACACTTCTAGGAACACCAGCAAGTTTTGCAACATGTATACCATAACTTTCGTCAGTTCCACCTTCTACTATTTTTCTTAAGAAAATTACATCTTCACCTTTTTCTTTAACTGCTACAGAATAATTTTTAATTCCTTCTACCGTTTCTTCTAATTGTAAAAGTTCATGATAATGTGTTGCAAATAAAGTTTTACATCCTATTTTTTCTTTATCTGCAATATATTCTGCAACAGCCCATGCAATTGAAAGCCCATCATAAGTTGATGTTCCTCTTCCTATTTCATCTAATATAACTAAACTTTTAGGTGTTGCATCTTTTAAAATATTTGCAACTTCATTCATTTCAACCATAAATGTACTTTGTCCACTACTTAAATCATCTGAAGCACCAACTCTTGTAAAAATTTTATCAACAATTCCCAAAGTTGCTTCTTCTGCTGGCACAAAACTTCCAATTTGAGCCATTAATGATATTATCGCAACTTGCCTCATATAAGTAGACTTACCAGCCATATTAGGTCCTGTTATTATTGCAACTCTTGTATCTTCACAATCTAAATATGTATCATTCTCAACAAAAATACCATCTTCAACCATTTTTTCTACAACAGGATGACGACCAGATTTTATATCAATTACATTTCCATCATTTACTGTTGGACATACGTAATTATTATTTTCTGCAACAACAGCTAAACTTAATAAAACATCAACATTTGCAATTGAACTTGCTGAATTTTGAAGTCTTTCAATATTTCTTGCAATTTCAGTTCTGATTTTTGTAAATTCATCATATTCTAATGCAACAACTTTTTCTTCCGAACCTAAAATTTTATCTTCTATCGATTTTAATTCTTCTGTTATAAATCTTTCAGCTCCAGTTAAAGTTTGTTTTCTAATATAATTTTCAGGAACCATATTTAAAAAGGATCTTGTTATTTCAATGTAATATCCAAATACTTTAGTATATCCTACTTTTAAATTTTTAATACCTGTCTTTTCTTTTTCCTTTGCTTCTAAAGCTATAATCCAATTTTTCCCTTCTGTTGATGCAGATCTGTATTCATCAATCAATTCATTATAGCCTTTTTTAATTATCCCACCTTCTTTAACACTAATTGGTGGTTCATCTACAATTGCTCTTTCTATTAAGTTATGAATATCTCTAAGTTCATCCAATTTTTCATATAATTTTTTAAGAAGTGGCGATGTTGCCATTCCTAAAATTTGTTTTAATTCAGGTAAATTTGAAAGTGAATTTCTTAATGAAATCATATCTCTAGCATTTGCATTTCCATATGAAATTTTTCCCGCTAATCTTTCAATATCATAAACTTTTTTTAGAAGTTCTACTATATCGCCTCTTAGCATCATATTATCTTTTAATTCTTTAACAGCATCTAATCTTTCATTAATTTCTTCAACATTAAGTAATGGATCATTAATCCATCTTCTCAAAAGTCTTCCACCCATTGAAGTAGATGTTTTGTCCAGAACCCAAATAAGAGTACCTTTTTTAGATTTATCTCTCATTCTTTCTGTTAGTTCTAGACTCCTTCTAGCATTAATGTCTAATGCCATATATTTTCTAACTTCATAAACTTGAATTTTATTTAAATGTTCTAATTTTACTTTTTGTGTTTCTGTAAAATAATTTATCAAACCATTAATAGCACATACAATTAATTCTTCATCATCAAAATCTTCTTTTGGTTTATCAAATCCATCTACTACTGTATAAAGATTTAAAAGCATTGAAGCTTCATTTTCAAACATTTTATCATCTCTTACTGTAACAAATGTATTATTTCTATCTCTCATTATATTTAATTCTTTTTCAGAATTTCCCATTGCTGTATTAACAACAAGTTCTGCTGGAGAATATCTTGCATATTCATCTAATAATTTTTCAAAATTATTTTCTTGAAGTTTTATTTGTGTTGCATAAAAATCACCTGTACTAATATCACAAATTCCAAGTCCATAATACAAGCCTTTTTTTACAATACTCATGATGTAATTATTTTTCTTTTCTTCAAGCATATTATTTTCAATAACTGTACCAGGAGTTACAACTCTTATTACATCTCTTTTTACAATACCTTTTGTTGTTTTTGGATCTTCTAATTGTTCACAAATTGCAACTTTATATCCTTTTGCAATTAATCGTGATAAATATATTTCAACCGCATGATGTGGAATTCCGCACATAGGTGCCTTTTCTTCCATACCACAAGCTTTTCCTGTTAATGTTATTTCAAGTTCTCTTGATGCAACAATAGCATCATCAAAAAACATTTCATAAAAATCGCCTAATCTATAAAATAGAATACAATCTTTATATTGTTCTTTGGTTGTTAAATAACTTTGCATCATAGGTGAATATTCTGCCATTTTTTCTACTTCCTTTTCTTTTATATCTTTTAGTTTATTTATCTTCTGATAACATCTTAACTTCTTTTGTATTTAGACTTTAAATCCTCTAAATCTATTTCATCTTCTTCATCTTCAAATGCTTCGATATCATTTAGTATAATATCTTTTATTTGATCTTTCAAATCATTTTTTATAAAAAATTCTAATCTTTTTTCAAAATAATCTGTATTAAACGTTAAAATTTCACAATCTATTTTTAATAAATTATTTAAATCCCTTTCAGACATTACAATTTTTAAAAGTTTATAATTTTCACTCATTGTTTTATCTGAAGTACTTAATATTTCTGGGTTTATTTCAAGAGTTCTTGCTATATTTTCTATTTTTATGTTTTTTAAAAAATTAACATTATTTTTTACAGTATCTAAAGTAGTTGTTAAAAACAAAGGATTTTCTGTTATTATCATATCTATTCCTTCTG
>JAZQTI010000136.1:0-14509 GCA_045630665.1 Candidatus Scatovivens sp. | reverse complement strand
TGATGTTTTTAATTTATTATCAGACTTACTCATAATATGCAACCTCCTTATATTAATTAAAGTATAACTATATAAAGGAATAATATCAATTACATTTTAATTACAATTAAAACAACTGTATAAAATAATTCAAAGCTGCTTGAAAATAAATAAAAATACGATTATAATAAATATAGAGATATGTGTCTCTCTGAAAATTTACTAAATTATTTTTAAAATGATTTAGAAAATTGTCAAAAATGCAAAAGCACACTACTTTTGAAGGGAGTAGTGTGCTTTTGTTATATATGTTAAGTTTATTATTTTTATAAAAAGAGAAATGAAGACACAATCTTAAAGTTAAGTCTGTGCATTTTAAGTATGTGTCTCTGAAAATTAAAACAGAGCCATACTATCGGCTCTGAAAATTGTCAAAATTAAAATAAGTTAATTGGTTGTCTAAAAAGACTAATCGTAGATGCGTCCTGCTTGAATGTAGAATCTGTCCATAAATGGTTTCAAGATATAGATGAAGTACGTAATTGATTGACGATAACCTTCATGTTTATTTGAAAGTCTTTGGTCTAATTCATTGCACACTTCGTGATATGCTTTTATTGCTGCCTCATTTACTTTGACATCATTGATGTCATATGCTAAGCATAAATCTGTTAGAAAAATTTCTGCTACTGCTTTAAATTTTGAAGGGGTAGTTGCAGTAGAGAATCTCTCTTTCATTCCTCTAAATTCCTTAATTAACATTTTTTCACTTTTCTTATTTTTCATATCTCCCATAAGATACCTCCTTATAAATTAAAAATTATATAAAGAGACACATACGAAAGCGAGCCGATATATCTTCATTTCAATGTACAAATACTCCTAAAAATAGGAACGTACTAGTATATTTTACTACACTTTACATAAAAAGTCAACAAACCGAATGTGGATTACAAAATTATAAATACATATTGAGAATTTATGAGAAAAATGATAGAATACTTTTCAAGATACAAAGGAGAAAATTTGAAAGGAGATTTATTATGGATTCAATAGTACAAGGATTTCAAAATTTAATGATGATAGAAGAATTTGAAATATTTTTTAAATTAGTTTTAGTTGTTTTTTTAGCAGGATTAGTAGGTTATGAAAGAGAATCTTGGAAAAAGCCAGCAGGTTTTAGAACTTATGTATTAGTTGGAATAAGTGCTGTTTTGGTTATGGTATGTGGAGATTTATTATATGAAGATATGGGAGCAGATCCAACAAGAATACCAGCACAATTATTATCTGGAATAGGATTTCTAGGTGCAGGAACAATATTAAGAGATGGTTTTAATGTTAAAGGTTTAACAACTGCAGCAGGATTATTAGCTGTTACATGTATAGGATTAATCGTAGGAGCTGGTTTTTATGTTCCAGCAATTATAGCAACATTTGTTGTTTATTGTGTATTATCATATTCACATATTTTATCATCAAAACTCGAACATTATTATTTTATTGATTTGAAGATTACATCACAAACTCCAAAAGAGATATTAGACGATATAAGAAAAATTTTCAATCAAGAAAAATTAGAAATTATTCAAATTAAAATAGTTGAAGATAAAGAAGCAAATGATTATATAAAATTAGAAGTTAAATATAAAGAAAAAATTGATATTAACAAAATAGTTGCAAAAATAATGGCAATAAATACAGTAAAAGAAGTTGTTGAAATTAAAAAAGCAGAATAAAGGAAGAGAAAATGAAAGATACTTTAAATTTAGCAAATTATTGTTTAAACTGTAAGGTAAAACCTTGTAGTTTAAAAGGATGTCCAATTCAAACAAATATACCAGAATTTATAAATGAAGTAAAAAATGATAATTTTGAAAAAGCATATTATATTTTACAAGAAAATAATATATGTTCTTATATATGTAGTTTAGTATGCCCTCAAGAAGAACAATGCGAAGGTAGCTGTGTAAGAGGAATAAAATCTAATCCAGTTCATATTGGAAATTTAGAAAAAGCAGTTAATGAATGGGCAATAGAAAATAACTATAAATATGAATTTTCAAAAAAGAATTTAAATGGAAAAAAAGTTTGTATAATTGGTTCAGGACCTGCAGGATTATCTTGTGCAACAGAGTTATTAAAAGAAGGCTTTGAAGTAGATATTTATGAAAAAGATAAAATTCCAGGTGGGATACTTGTTTATGGAATTCCTGATTTCAGATTATTAAAAGAAAACGTAGAAGACTTAATTAATAAAATAAAAAAATTAGGTGGAAATTTTATTATAGAAAAAGAACTTGGAAAAGATTTTTCATTACAAGATATATCTTCAAAATATGATGCAGTATTTTTAGGGATTGGAGCTACAAAATCAACAACATATAATTTATCAGAGTCAAATTTAAACAATGTATATAAATCAGATGAATTCTTAAAAGCATATAATGAAAAAAGATATTTAAATAATTTAGGAAAAGTTGTTGTAATAGGTGGTGGCAATGTTGCTATGGATTCTGCAAGAGCTGCTATAAAAATGGGAGCTGAAGAAGTAAAAATTCTATATAGAAGAGATAGAGCTCATATGCCAGCAAGAGAAATAGAATTAGACGAAGCTATTAATGATGGAGTAAAATTTAAAGAGTTAGTAAGAGTTATTTCTGCTGATGATGAAAATCAAAATATTAAATATGTAAATTGTATAGAAACAGAAATTATAGACGGAAAAGCAGTTGATAAAGAAAATGCTAATATATACAAAGAAGAAGCAAATACAGTTGTTTTTGCAATAGGATTAAAACCAGACAAAAACTTATTACAAACTCAAGGAGTAGAACTTGATGATTGGGGATATGTAAAAATTGATGAAAACGGAAAAACAAATTTAGAAAATGTTTATGCAGGTGGAGATAATACAGAAAGTAAAGCAACAGTATGTAGAGCATTAGCTGCAGGAAAAAGAGCTGCTAAAGGAATTATAAAAAATATATTATAGATTAAAATTATAAATAATATATTTTTGATTAAATTACAAATAATAAGCAAAAAGATAATAAATTTATTTATTATCTTTTTTTATTTTAAAAAAGAAAACTCCCTCCATCTAGCCAGAGCTAAATAGAGGGAGCGATACAGTTTTCTTAAAGTTCGGTTACAATGTCGAATACAGGGAAGGTGTTGGAAACGAAAGTGATGCTACCATCAGTGATTTCCTTGGTGAGGTCAACCTGATGAGAAACAAAGAGTACAATTCGTTTCATATCCTTCTGACAGTATTCAGACATGAATTTAAGAACGGAAACAGCAGTATTGTCATCAAGAGCATTAGTTGCTTCATCGAAGACAACAATCTGATGACTAGAACTGAGGTTGTAGAGTACTTTCACGATTGCGAGTCTCTGCTTCTGACCAGAAGAATACTGTTCAATCGTAGTAGAGTTGAGGTACTCAAACACCTTGTTATCGTTAGGGAAGGTCAAACCAATGTTACGCATAACATCTTCATATACATGCGTTCCATGGAGAATTTCAACCATACGATTACGATTAAGGGTTGAGAGGTCCTTGCTGAAAATGAGTTCTTGCAGAACAGGGTTAGAACCAAGACGTCCATTGCTTTCGTGCATGATCGAAGAAAGGTATGCTTCCTGGCTATTTGCGCCATAAGAAATAGGCGAAAAAGCCATTCGGATTTTACCAATCAGAAGGTGCATAAAAGTAGATTTACCACATCCGGTATGGCCGTATACAAGATACGATTTACCCGATTCGAGTTCGAACGGAGTAGAATTTCTGAGCTTGTAAACAGACATTGCGCCAGGATAGGAAAAATCGAAACGTTCAACCTGGATTTTGGAGATGGACTCTTTGGTTTCAAATTTGATATCGTTTTCGTACTTGAATACATTCATGATGTTATCAACATCAACTTTTACACGTTCTGCATCACGAAGATTATTCGTAATATTCTCGAAGTTAGTCAGAATGGATGCAACCTTATTGAGGATATTAGAGTAAACTGTAGAGATTGCAATAATATCGGTAAGAACATCAATTGTGAGATTATCGAGACCACCAGTGTAATTAAGCTTAATGATGATGATGAGAATCATGAACATAGCAAGAACGAGACAACGAAGAACATGAAGTCCATTGAGTTTGAAAGTTTCTTTTTGTTCAAAACAGCGCTTACTCCCCAGATTATCAATCAGCAGAAAAACTCTGTAAAGAAATTCGTTTTTGATGAGAGGCTCGATGTTTTTTACATCGTTCATCAAAACTTCACCTTCTTTACGAAGAATTCTATGATTTTCTCTGAAATACTTTCTAACTTTAAGACGAATCTTAAACAAGATGGCAAACAAAATGATGCATCCAAAAAGAATACCAGAGAAAGTCAAAGTAAGGGTGAGATTGCCGGTCTGAAGGAATTCGCTAACAAGAATAGCGATTGACATCAGAAATGCGAAAACAGTATTTGCAATAACGATAGGGAAATTCTGCCAGAAAGTCCAGATGAAACCGATGAAATCTTTAAGATTAAAGATAATTTCAGCGTTACTCATGATGAGAGAATAATCACCTTTTTTCTGGAAAACCTTTCCTCTTACGACGTTAGAAACATTGCTCACATTGCTAGTGATGTAGGCATCGCTCTGACTACTGAAACTGGTTTTCTGATCATCTGTAAAAGTTTGTACAGTGCTTCTGAGAACTTCACGAATGAAGTACAGAATGAGCAGGGTGAGAGCCAACCAGTTGATACCAGCAGCTAATGCACGTTGTGCACCAGTAATGGAAAAACTGAGAGCGTCAATGATGAAGGTGCTTACAATAGTTGTTGTGAGAATTACATTTTTGCGCCGACGCATGGCTTCAGGCATCTGCGCAATTTCATGAGAGTACAAAATCTCATACCACTTGTTCATATACTTTTTCCTCCTTATATAGAATTGTGAATGTGCATCGCTATAGCTTTCTAGCCACTGTAAATATTACATATAGACTTTCAAGGATATAGTTAACATAATTATAACATAATTTAAATGATAATTCTATTAAAATAACAAAAAAAGAATTATGAAAAAGCTTATATTATGCATAATTGATAGTTTACGTAAAGTGTGATATAATAATAAGTATAATAACTTGAAAAGAGGAGATTAGAATGACAAAAAAAGACATCACCCGGAAACTGTATACAGACTTTTCTGATGCAGAACTCCAAATGCTTGGAGAAAAACCCGTAACGACAATTCAGAAGATGGCTCATGAAGATCGCATTGTTCTGGACAATTCTTTGCTGGACTATCTGAGAGATTTCTTCAATGGAATCTTTGATGGTGAACCTATTCCAAAGGTTTTTTCCAATGCTCTGATTGAATGTAGAGCTCCTGTGGCAATGACGAGACTTTATGTGACTTTTCCCGAAAACAAGCCTGATTGGGTTTATATCGATGTTTTCCAGGATTGGACTTACCTTGGCAAGCTTTTGTACCCTAATGTAAAAATGGATGACTCCGAAAGAACTGAGAATGGTCAGTTCTATACGTTTACTCCGTTTTTGACTATTAACAGATTTCTTACTGCAGATATCCAGCAGGTTCTGATTACCGCTGCAAAAGATATCTTTACGTATGCATATCTATATGTACAGGCCAACAAGGAAGAAAAGATTCTGTTTAAGGAAGAAACCAAGGTAATTCCTGGACAGAATAACAAGAAGAAAAAGAAGTCCAACAAGAAAAAGCATACTGATGCTGAGACCCGAGACAAGGTATTTGTTCCTACAAGAAGAGTGTACACTCTGCAGAAAACAGAGAAAACCGAACGCGCACTTTGTGAATACGTATACTCCCGCTGGAAAGTGAGAGGATATTCGTATACACGAAAAGACGGTCGAGTAATCAATGTTAAGGAACATTATGCTTTCAGGCATTTTCCGAACCAGGGAATCGACAAGACTGGTACAGATTTTATTCTGAGAAAAGGAGATGTTGTAAGTTAATTGGAATTAACTCCTAAATGCGAGGTCTGGTGTTTTGCACCGGACCTTTAGCTTTTATAAAAACTCTATAAGAATTTAAACTTCTGATATTGACAAAATTATGTAAATGGTGATATTATAGTTATACAATTTTTTAACAACAAAAACTTTGAAAAGGACAAGGTAAATAAATCAAAACCTTAAAAGAGAGCTGGGAAAGGTGAAAGCCAGTAGGAATAGTTTATTTATTATCACCTTAGAGTTGGTTATTTGAAAAAATAGTAAAATAACTCGCATAGCCTTGCGTTAAAAGGAAAAGAGAAAATTATTTAATGATAATTAATATTAGGTGGTACCACGAAAATGTAATCGTTTCGTCCTTTTAGGATGGAACGATTTTTTGTTTTGTTGTCAAAGAATATAAAATAAATAGGAGGTATATATGAAAGAAAAAGTATTAAACAAATTAAATGAACTAAATATCGAATATAAGGAAATTGAACATACCCCCGTTTATACAATTGAGGATATGGACAATTTAGGAAATATATTCGAAGATGCAAAAATTTGTAAAAATTTATTTGTAAGAGATCAAAAAGGAAAAAGACACTTTTTAGTTGTTCTTCCAGAAGAAAAAAGAGCACCACTTGCAGATATTGCAAATAAAATAGGAAGTACAAAATTAAGTTTTGCTTCAGAAGAAAGATTAATGAAATATTTAAAATTAGAACCGGGAGCAGTAACACCTCTATCAGTTATAAATGACGAAACAAATGAAGTTGAAGTTGTTTTTGATGAAGATTTAAAAAAAGAAAAATTATTAGGAGTTCATCCTTGTGTAAATACTGCAACAATTTTACTTACACCAGATAGTTTAGAAAAATATGTAACATCTAATAATAATAAATTAAAATATATTAAAATTTAATTCATTAATGAAATGATAAAAAAATAAGTACATAATAATTAGTAAATTATAAATTTAAATATATAAAGGAGAGTTTTAAAATGTGTAAAGATTGTGAAGAGAAAAAAGATTATGGTAAAACATTAAATTTACCAAAAACAGACTTCCCAATGAGAGCAAGTCTTCCAGAAAATGAACCCAAAATACAAGCAAGAGTGTTTGACCAAGGTTTGTATGAAAAAATGTTAAAGAAAAATGAAGGTAATACACCATTTGTTTTACATGATGGACCACCTTATGCGAATGGTGAAATTCATATAGGACATGCTTTAAACAAAGTTTTAAAAGATACAATAGTAAGATATAAAAACTTACAAGGTTTTTATACACCATTTATACCAGGATATGATACTCATGGTATGCCAACTGAGAAAAAAGCTATAGAAAAATTAGGCTTAAATAGAGATGAAATTCCAGTAAATACTTTTAGAGATACTTGTAAAGAATTTACAATGAATTACAAAGATAAACAAACAGAAGGATTTAAAAGATTAGGTGTACTTGGAGATTGGGAAAATCCTTATATAACATATCAACCACAAATGGAAGCAAAACAAATAGGAGTTTTTGCTGATATGTATAAAAAAGGATATATATATAAAGGATTAAAACCAGTTTACTGGTGTACAGATTGTGAAACAGCATTAGCTGAAGCTGAGATAGAATACAAAGATATAAATTCAAATACAGCATATGTAAAATTCCCTGTTGTAGATGGAAAAGGATTAATACAAAGAGATAATACTTATGTTGTAATATGGACAACAACACCATGGACATTACCAGGAAATACAATGATAGCTGTTGGTGAAGATTTTGATTATGCTGTTGTTAAAGTTGGAACAGAAAGATTAATTTTTGCAAAAGACTTAGTTGAATCTGTTATGAAAAAAGCTGGTATAGAAGAATATGAAATTGAGCAAGATTTCAAAGGAAAAGTATTAGCAGGAATAGTATGTAAACATCCATTTTTAGATAGAACATCAACAGTTGTAACAGGAACAGAAGATTCTGTAAATGTAGAACTTGGAACTGGTTCAGGATGTGTTCACTGCGCACCAAGTTATGGTAAAGAAGACTATTTATTAGGTTTAAAACATAATAGTGATATAATAGTTACAGTAGACTCAAAAGGTGTTCAAAGAGGAGAGGGTAGCGGACCATTTAAAGATATGTATTATGCAAAATCTGATAAAGAAATAATTAAATGGTTAGAAGAAAATAATTTATTACTTGCAAGCGAAGTTGTAAATCACTCATATCCACATTGTTGGAGATGTAAAAAACCAGTTATTTTTAGAGCTACAAGCCAATGGTTTGCATCTGTAGATGGATTTAGAAAAGAATCTTTAGATGCTATAAAATCTGTTAAATGGTATCCTGCATGGGGAGAAGAAAGAATTTCTAAAATGATAGAAGATAGAAATGATTGGTGTATTTCTCGTCAAAGAACATGGGGAGTTCCAATACCAGTATTTTATTGTAAAGAATGCGAAAAAGAATTTGTTACACCAGAAAGTTTAGATAAAGTTCAAAATATAGTAAAAGAACAAGGAACAAATGCGTGGTTTGGTTTATCTGAAAAAGAATTAATGCCAGAAGGTAGCAAATGCGCTTGTGGATGTACAGACTTCAAAAAAGGAACTGATATAATGGATGTTTGGTTTGATTCTGGAACAACACATGAATCAGTTCTTGCAGAAAGAGGACTTCCAGAAGCTGATTTATATTTAGAAGGAAGCGACCAATATAGAGGATGGTTCCAATCTTCACTTTTAACATCTGTTGCTGTAAAAGGAAAAGCTCCATATAAAGAAGTTTTAACACATGGATATACAGTAGATGAACAAGGAAGAAAAATGTCAAAATCTATAGGAAATGTTGTTGCACCTCAAGAAATTATAAAAGAATCAGGTGCTGATGTTTTAAGACTTTGGGTTTTAGCATCAGATTATAAATCAGATGTTAGTGTTTCTAAAAATATAATAAAACAAGTAACAGAAGTTTATAGAAAAATAAGAAATACTGCTAGATACATTTTAGGTAATACATCTGATTTTGATGTAAACAAACCAGTAGAATATAAAGATTTACAAGAAATAGATAAATGGGCATTAACAAGATTAAATAAATTAATTGCTGTATGTACAAAAGCATATGACACATATGAATTCCATGAAGCATATCAAGCAATAAATCAATTCTGTGTTGTAGATATGAGCCAATTCTATTTGGATATAATAAAAGATAGATTATATACATCAAAACCTGATAGTGTTGAAAGAAGAGCAGCTCAAACAACAATGTATGAAATATTATCTTGTTTAGTTAGAATATTAGCTCCTATGACATGTTTTACAGCAGAAGAAATCTGGAGTTATATGCCTCATAGAGATGGAGAAAATACTGAAAGTGTAATGCTTGAAAAATATCCAAAAGTAAATCCTGAATATGAAAACAAAGAATTAGAACTAAAATGGGCTAAATTAATAAAAGTAAAAGAAGAAGTTGCTAAAAAATTAGAAATAGCAAGAGCTAATAAAGAAATAGGATTATCTTTAGAAGCTAAAGTTACATTATTTGCTGAAAGTGATGAATATGATTTTATAAAAGGACAAGAAGATCTTTTAAAAGAAATATTTATAGTATCTGATGTAGAAGTTCGTGAAAATAGAAGAAATGAAGATACAGAAGTTGCTATAGGTGTTAAAGTAGAAAGAGCTGAAGGTGAAAAATGTGAAAGATGCTGGATGTATTCAACAACAGTTGGTGAAAATGCAGAATATCCAACATTATGTGAAAGATGTAGAGACAACATAATATAAAACAAAAATAAAACTCCTTTTTAGGAGTTTTATTTTTTATATTGAATTTGCAATAGCATTTATTATTAATTTTGGAGTTGGCTTATACGGATATTCTATTGCACAATATTGTTCAACAAAATAATAAGTATCTTTAGTGTGTTTTTGATACATATAATTAATTGAACGATTAATAGCCCATTTTATTCTTTGTGGTGTTACATTATATATTTGAGCTATTTCAGGATAAATATCTCTTTCAAGAATTTCGGCAGTATATGCACCTTTATATGTATTGGTATACAAAATAGCATCAATTAGATATTTTGTTCCTGTAAGTTTTAAATCAAAACCGATATCTGATAAAATTTTTATAACATGTTTTGATTTTGAAAGATTAAATTTGTCATTAATAAAATTTGAAATCTTTTTTTCTATTAATTCTAATTCTGTTTTTGCATGTATTATTAATAAATTTTTGTAATGAAAGTTCGGCTCCTCTGTATTTTTATCAATTAATACAATAGCTGGATTATAATGTTTGAAGTTTCTTCTAATTAATAATATAAGTTCTCTATCAAAAGTTATTATAAGATTTGGTTTTGATTTTTCAATTAGAAGAATTGATTCAGCAGAATCATAAGAAAATCCCACAAGTCTTAATTTTTCAATGTTTGAAATAACCTTATTAGTTAAAGTTTGTGCTGTAAAACTATTTTTACAGAAAATAAAAGTTTTTAACATTTTTTATCCCCCCTCTACTTATAAAACAAATCAGAGTGACAAAAAGTGACAAAAAATTTAAAAAAATTAAAAAAAAAATAAATTTTTAAAAAAAGACATGTAAAGATGTTTCTATACATGTCTTTTTTTTACTACATACTTTGTTCTCCAGGCATTATATAATCAATAACACCATAAATTAAAGCACCAATAATTGCGGCCATCCAAGAAATTGAATAACCTGAAACAAAAAATTGTGTTGCATATAATACTAAAACTGCTAGCATAAATCCAACAAATCCTTTACCAAAAGCCATTGCATGAAGGCCTGTAAATTTTATTATAAGATAATCCATAACAGTTAAAACTATTGCCGAGATAGCAAGAGACCAAAGGTTATTTATAGAGAAACCAGGTGTAAAAAAAGCTGTAATTCCTAATATAATAGCGGCAACAACAAATCTGCCAATAAGTTGTCCGACTGTACCCATTGAACTGCTTGATTGGGTTCTTGAATTATTGTTTTCCATTTTAACCTCCTTGTTTTAAAATATATTTGAATAAATAAATTAAACAAATATAAGTATATTTTAATAATTTTTGCAAAAAATATTCATATAAAATTTGTAATTGGGAGAAAACATGATACTTATTTTTGTAAGAACAATAATTATATATATTTTGGTATTATTTGTAATGAGATTTATGGGAAAAAGAGAAATTGGTCAAATGCAACCTTTTGAATTTGTTATAGCAATAATGATTGCTGATTTAGCAGCAACACCAATGGGAGAGATTGGAATACCAATATTATATGGAATAATACCAATTTTGAGTTTGCTGATGATGCATGTTATTATTTCTGTTATAAATTTAAAAAGTATTAAATTAAGAGGAATACTTTGTGGGAAACCAACAATTTTAATATATAGAGGAAAAATTGATGAAATGGCAATGGTAAAAGAAAATTTTACTATTAATGAATTGCAAGAAAGATTAAGAGTTAATAATGTTACAAATTTAGGTGATGTTGAATTTGCTATTTTAGAAACGAGTGGACAAATAAGTGTTGTATTAAAACCAGAAAAAAGAGCTCTGAAACCAGAAGATTTTAATATTAATGCAAAATATGAAGGAATATCTTATGATTTAGTTATTGATGGTAAAATAATGAGTGATAATTTAAATAAAATTAATAAAACCAAAAAATGGCTCGAAAATGAGGTGGGAAAGTTTAATATAAAACCAGAAGAGGCACTCGTTGTGGTATTAAATGGTGATGGAACAATTTTTTGTCAAAAAAAGGAAGATAGAAAATGAGATTGAAAAAAGAATTTATTTTAATAATAGGAATTTTGAGTTTTATTATAATTTTAGAAATTATTACAAATAGAATAACTGATAAAAATATCCAAGAGATAAGAGATGAGATAGAAAATATAAATGAAGAAATAATGCTAATTAATGATTTAAAAGAAAAAGATAATTATGAAGAATATAAAGAACAATTAGAAAAAGATTTAAAAAGATTAAAAGATAATTGGTTTGAAAAACAAGATGAACTTTCTTTTTTTTCAGAACATAATGAACTTGAAAAAGTTAGTAAATGTTTAATTGTATTAGAGGAAAATACAAAGAATGAGGAATTTACGATAGCTTTAAGTGATGGGGTAGAACTTATATATTGGCTTGATCATTTAAGTCAAAAAGATAAATTAGAACTTAAAAATCTATTTTAAAAAAAGAGTATTAATAATATGAATTATTAATACTCTTAAAATTTATTTTGTTTCAATATTTGTATCTTTTATAAAAAACAAAGGTCTTTTCTTAACTTCTAAATAAGTTTTTGATAAATATTGCCCTAATATTCCAAGTGAGAACATTTGAATTCCACTTACCATGAATATTATACAAACTAATGATGGCCAACCACTAGTAGGATCATCAAAAATTAAAGTTTTCACTATTATTACTAAAATCATTAAAAATGAAATTAAACAAAATAATAATCCAATTGCTGATGAAATTAAAAGTGGAGCAGTAGAAAATGCTGTTATTCCTTCTAAAGCATATTTCATAAGTTTCCAGAATGACCACTTTGTAGTACCAGCAACTCTTTGTATATTTTTGTATTCGATCCATTTTACATCAAATCCGACAAAGCTAAATAATCCTTTTGAATATCTGTTATATTCTTTTAATGATAAGATTGCATCTACAACTTGTCTTTTCATGAAAACATAATCTCTAGCGCCATCAACCATTTCAAAAGTAGTCATTTTATTTATTATTTTATAGAATAATTTTGCAAAAAAACTTCTTATAATTGGTTCACCTTTACGATTAACACGTCTTGTTCCAACAGCATCATAAGAATCTTCTGTAACTGCTTTATACATATCTATTAATAATGATGGTGGATCTTGAAGATCAGCATCCATAATTGTTACATAATTTCCAGAAGCATTTTCAAGTCCTGCATAAATAGCAGATTCTTTTCCAAAATTTCTAGAAAAAGAAATATATTTTACACCTTTATCTTTTTTTGCTAAGTTTTTAATTACATTTAATGTTTTATCTTTTGAACCATCACTTAGAAATAAAATTTCAAAAGAAACATTTTTTGGGAATTTTTTGATATTTTTTTGTAATTCTTCATAAAATAATGGTAATGCAGACTCTTCATTATAGCATGGTACAATTATTGATATTTTTTCCATTTTATTACTTCCTTTTTATAATTAACATTAATCAAAAGCATTATAACATAATCATAAAATTAATACAAATAATTTATTGAATAAAGTGGTTAAAAAAACGAAAAAATTATTATAATTTAATTATAAAAAGGGTTGATATTTCATATTTAATGTAATATAATCGTAATGCAAATGTAATATGAAATTAACTCATAAAATCGAAGGGGAGATTATAGATGTTTGGACAAGATATAGGCTTAGACTTAGGTACAGCTTCAGTAATTGCATATGTTAAAGGAAAAGGAATCGTTTTAAGAGAGCCTTCTGTTGTAGCTGTAAATAATTTAACAGGAGAGGTTCTTGCTGTTGGTCATGAAGCTAGAAGAATGCTTGGCAGAACACCTGGAAATATTGTAGCAACAAGACCTTTAAGAGATGGAGTAATTTCTGATTATACAGTAACAGAAAAAATGTTAAAATATTTTATTGGGAAAATAGGTGGAAGATTCTTATTTGCTCCTAGAATTATGATTTGTATACCTTCACAAGTAACTGAGGTAGAGAAAAAAGCAGTAATAGATGCTGCATCAAATGCAGGAGCAAGAAAAGTTTATTTAATAGAAGAACCAATAGCTGCAGCGATAGGTGCTGGAATTGATATTTCAAAACCATGTGGGAATATGATTGTAGATATTGGTGGAGGAACTACAGATATAGCAGTTATATCTTTAGGTGGTTCAGTTGTAAGTTCTTCAATAAAAGTTGCTGGAGATAAATTTGATGAATATATTATCAAATATTTAAAGAAAAGACATAATGTTATGATTGGTGAAAGAACAGCAGAAGAATTAAAACAACAAATTGGATGTGTATTTCCAAAAATTCAAGATATGGAAATGGATGTAAGAGGAAGAGATTTAATAACAGGACTTCCAAAAACTATAACAGTATATTCTAGTGAAATGATGGAAGCATTAGAAGAACCAGCAATGCTTATAGTAGATGCAGTTCATTCTGTTTTAGAAAGAACACCACCAGAACTTGCGGCTGATATTAGCGATAAAGGTATTTATATGACTGGTGGAGGTTGCTTAATTGACGGTTTAGATAGATTATTACAAGAAAAAACAGGAATAAATGTAATGATTGCTGAAGATGCTATCTCTTGTGTTGCTAAAGGAACAGGAAAAGCGTTAGATAATTTAGATAGCATGGATAGAATGAGAAAATAATAAAATCCAACATACTTTATGAAATACTCACATATTGATTATGTGAGTATTTTGTATGTAGAGCAATAACTATAGAATTTATATAAAAAAATATGTTATAATAAAATATATTTTAA
>JAZQTI010000135.1:0-4965 GCA_045630665.1 Candidatus Scatovivens sp. | reverse complement strand
ATAACTATAATCAATACATGAACGATTATTCATATATTCAAATGTAATATAATAAATATAGAGGTAGCTTATGGAAGATTTTGTAAGATGTGAAGAAGAAATTTCAAATCAAGAAATTGTAAATCGAATAAAATCAAAAATATTAGAAGATGAGAAAATTTTTGATTTAGCTGAATTATTTAAAGTTTTTGGAGATTCTACAAGAATGAAAATAATTAATGCTTTAATGTTAGAAGAACTTTGTGTGTGTGATATAGCAGAAATAACAAATTCAACACCATCTGCAATATCTCATCAATTAAGAGTATTAAAACAAGCAAAACTTGTTAAATATAGAAAAGAAGGAAAATCTGTATTCTATTCATTAGATGATGATCATGTTAGAGAAATATTTGAGAAAGGTCGTGAACACATTGAAGAAGTATGAGTTTCTTTTAGAAGGATTAGACTGTGCAAATTGTGCAAATAAAATTCAAAATAAATTAGCAGAAAATTCTAATTATAAAAATGTAAATGTTAATTTTAATACCTTAAAATTAACATTTGAATCTGAATTAGAGAGTGTTTTTTCAGAAGTTGAAAAAGTCGTTAAAGGTTTAGAACCAGATGTAGAAGTTGTTGATGTAAAAGAAGCAAAACATAAAAAAATAAATGAAGATGAAGAACATAAAGATGGTTATAATGACCATGAACAACATGATCATAATCATATTCATAATGAAAATAATAATCAAGACCATAAAAATGAAGATAATACCCATACTCACAATAAACATAATTCTGGCGATAATAAAAAAACAAATAATTTCAAAAAACATTTAAAATTAATAAGATTAGTATTAGGTATTATTTTTATGATAATATCAAATTTTGTTACAGATGAAATTGTAAAATTAGTATTAATAATTTCTGCATACGTAGTATTATTATTTAGAACAGCAAAAAATGCATCTAAATTATTAAAAAATAAAGTTATAGATGAAAATTTCTTAGTAACAATTTCTTGTATTGGAGCATTTTTTATTGGTGAAGAAATTGAAGGACTAATGGTTATTATTCTATATGAAATAGGAAAACTATTAGAAGAAAAAGCTATAAATAATACAAGAAAATCTATAGCTAGTTTAATGGATATAAAACCAGAATATGCTAATTTAAAACATGGAAATCACGAACATAAAGTTGATCCAGATGAAGTTAATATAGGAGATATAATTATAGTAAAACAAGGTGAAAAAGTTCCATTAGATGGTGTTGTGGTAGAAGGAACTGCAAATTTAAATACTTCATCACTAACTGGAGAATCTAAATTACAAGAAGTAAATGTTAATGATACTATATTATCTGGAAGTATAAATGAAAAAGGGTTAATTGAAATTAAAGTAACAGAAAAATATGAAGATAGTACTGTACATAAAATATTAGAATTAGTTGAAAATGCTACAGATAAAAAAGCTAAAACAGAAACCTTTGTAAATAAAGCTTCAAGGATATATACACCAATAGTTATTTGGCTTGCTATTTTAATAGTTGCTTTAGGACCTGGTGCAATGAATCTTACATATACAGAATGTTTGTATAGAGCATTAATATTTTTAGTAGTATCTTGCCCTTGTGCAATTGTAATTTCTGTTCCATTAAGTTATTTTTCTGGAATAGGAAAAGCTTCAAAAAATGGAATTTTAGTTAAAGGAAGTAATTATTTAGATGCAATTGAAAATATTAAATATATAGCATTTGATAAAACTGGAACTTTAACAAAAGGAAAATTTGAAGTAGAAAAAATTAAAGTTTATGATAAAAATTATACTGAAAATGAAATATTAGAATTTGCAGCATATGCTGAAGCATTTTCAAATCATCCTTTAGCAGTGGCTGTGCTTAATAAATATGGTAAAACAGTAAATCAAGAACAAATAACAGACTTTGAAGAAGTAACAGGAAAAGGCCTAAAGTATAATTTTAATGGAAGTGAATTTAAAATTGGTAATTCAGAATTAGTTGAATATGATTCTGAAAAAGAAATAGGAACAATAATATATGTAAAAAAAGATAACAATGTTATTGGTTCATTAATATTAAATGATTCTATAAAAAAAGAAGCTAAAGAAGTTATTACAAATCTTAATAAATTAGGAATTTCTACAATGATGTTTACAGGAGATAATTTAGAAGTTGCAAAAAAAGTAGCTAAAGAAATTGGTATTAATGATGTAAAAGCTGAAATGCTTCCAACAGATAAATATAGTGAAATAGAAAAAGTTATTAAAAATAAGAAAAATGGAAACGTTGCTTTCGTAGGAGATGGAATAAATGATTCTCCTGTACTTGCTTTATCTGATATTGGTATATCAATGGGAGGAATTGGAGCAAGTTCTGCGATTGAAGCATCTGATATTGTTATAATGACAGATGATTTAAATAGAATAAAAGATGCAATTAATATTTCAAAATTTACTAAAAAAATTATAAAACAAAATTTGATTTTTGCTTTAGGAATTAAAATAATAGTATTAATTTTAAGTATTTTTGGTTTAGCTCAAATGTGGATGGCTGTATTTGCAGATGTAGGTGTAACATTAATTACAATTTTAAATACAATTAGAATTCTTAAAAAGAAATTTTAAAATTAATAAAAAATAAAGAAAATTCCCACTCCGTTTTATTTTGGAATGGGAATTTTTTTGGGCTTAATTTTGTAAGATTATACTCGAATGCTGAGATTGGATGTTGATAAGTTACTGAGCCATAATGAACTCAATAGGGCAGGTGATGCTCCTGAATTCACTATAGACAGAAATCAGTTCAGACAAATCTTCCTTTTCGATGTCAGGATTTACCCATGCCAAAACTGGATTAGATTCCTTGACTTTGGCAGGGAGGCCACGAGATTTTGCTTGTTCAGAATGATGAATCACATCTGCAATGAAGAATGCATATACACCTTCTTTGCGGATACGATGAGAATTTGTTACATTTTCACTCTGTTGAAGCATTGTGGTTTTAGACATGAAATCGGATTCACTGTTTGTGTACTGTTCTGCGCTGCCAAAAGACAATGCCCGAGCAATTCTTTCACCTCTGTCTTGGGTATCATCTTTTTTTACCCGAGGGTGCTTAGACTTGCCACTGGAATATACGTAGAAAGTATCACCGATTCTTGCTTCAATAGACTTGTTGATGGTACCATTGAAGTAGACATTGAAGTTTGTGCCATCAAAGATGCACTCGATGCGATCGCTTACATAGTTGGTTTGATTCTTGTGTGTGATTTGGATCTGCACAAAATAGCCTTTCCCTACAGTATAGGAAGTCCTATACGTTCGTTCCCAGTATTTTTTAGATTTGAGTCAAGCCTGGGCTGCTTTAGGTTATTCGTCGAATATGACAGTTACCGTTAACGAAGTGTTAACAGCTATATTATAGCATAAATTTACATAAAATGTCAAAGAAACATTGATTTTTCGGGAAATATAAAGTATAATATAAAAGGAATTTTTTATAAAAAAGAAATAATATTTAAGCTTTTATAAAAAATATAAAATTTTACAACAAAAGAAAGGAAGTTTATTATGAAAATAAACTATTTTACTAAACGATGGCAAAGCTAAACTTTAAATAAAAATTAAATTTTAAAGTGAGGTAATAAAAATGAAAAATAAAAAAAGAATTTTAACAGGTGATAGACCTACAGGAAGATTACATATAGGACATTATTTTGGATCTTTGAAAAAAAGAGTTGAACTTCAAGAAAGTGGTGAATATGAACCGTATATATTAATAGCAGATGTTCAAGCATTAACAGATAATTTCAATAATCCAGAAAAAGTTAGAAAAAATGTTAGAGAAGTCGTAATGGATTATTTATCTGTTGGTATAGATCCAGAAAAAACAACAATATATATACAATCAATGATACCAGAAACTGCAGAACTTACAGTATTTTATTCAAATCTAGTTACAATAGCTAGACTTCAAAGAAATCCAACTGTAAAAACAGAGATAGCACAAAAAAGAGATTTGTTTGGAGAAAGCGTAACATACGGATTTTTAGGATATCCTGTAAGTCAAGCTGCTGATATAACTGCTTTTGAAGGTGAACTTGTACCAGTAGGTGAAGATCAAGCGCCGTTAATAGAACAATGTAAAGAAATAGTTAGAAAATTTAATAGCATTTACGGTGAAGGAATTTTAAAAGAACCAGAAATAGTTTTATCTGAAGGAAAAAGAATAAAAGGTTTAGATGGAAACGAAAAAATGGGTAAATCTTTAGGAAATGCAATTTACTTATCTGATAGTGAAGAAGAAATTACAAAAAAAGTAATGAGTGCAGTAACAGATCCAAACAGAATTAAAAAAGATGATTTAGGAAATCCAGATGTTTGTATGGTTGCTTATTATCACAATCTATTTTCTAGTAAAGAAGCTTGTAGCAAAGCTTGTGCAGAATGTAAAGCTGGTCAAAGAGGATGTGTGGCTTGTAAAAGAGAACTTGCTACAAATGTAATTGAATTCTTAAGACCAATGAGAGAAAAGAGAGCATATTATGAAGCTCATCCTGAAGAAGTTGATAGAATATTAAAAGAAGGAACAGAAAGAGCAAGAAAAACAGCAAAAGAAACAATGAAAAAAGTAAAAAAAGCAATGATGTTAGATTATTTTGGAGAATAGAATTTTTAAAAGTTGCTAAAATAGAATCATTGCTAGAAATAAATTTGTATAAATAAGGAGAAAAAAATGTTTGTAGATTATGCAAAAATAATAATTAAATCTGGTGATGGTGGAAATGGTGCAGCAACTTTTAGAAGAGAAAAATATGTTGCTGCAGGTGGACCTGATGGAGGAGACGGAGGAAAAGGCGGTGACGTTTATTTTGAAGTTGATCCAAATGCAAATACTTTAATTGATTTCAGATTTACTAAAAAATTTAAAGCTGAAAATGGTCAAAATGGAAGTGGTGGACAC
>JAZQTI010000134.1:0-3542 GCA_045630665.1 Candidatus Scatovivens sp. | reverse complement strand
TCAACAAATTTTGTAATATTCTGTATTTTATTGGAATTCAAATTTCTTTACTTTTATATATATTTTTTTATATAATTTTGTAAATAAATTTATTTTTTTAAGAAATGAGTGATAATTTGGAAAAAGAAAAAAATATAATTAATGATACAGAGCAAGAAACAACCTTCAAAAAAGTAAATAAAAAAAGCAAATTTAAAAAATTAAAAACTTTTTTTACTATTTTAATCATAATCATAATCTTTGGTGCTATAAAAACAGGAATTTACATTTCAAATTGGCAAAAAATTGCAAAAGACATGATAAACAATTCTCCTTCTGTTGTTTATGACACAGAAGAAAATATAATCGCAGAATTAGGTAATAGCAAAAAAACAAAAAATCTACCTTTATCTAGTATTCCAAAGGATTTAATAAATGCTTATATTTCAATTGAAGATCAAAGATTCTACTCTCATTCAGGAGTTGATTTACCAAGAACTGGAGCAGCCATTCTTTCTTATATAAGAAATTTAGGTTCTTCTTCATTCGGTGGTAGTAGTATTACTCAACAACTAGTTAAAAATTTAACTGGTGATAATTCTTCTACAATAACTAGAAAAGTCAACGAATGGATCAAAGCATATGCTTTAGAAGGAATCCTAGAAAAAGACGAAATTTTACAAGCTTATTTAAATATAATTTATGTAGGGCCTAATATTTATGGGGTTGGCTTGGGAGCAAATTATTATTTTGATAAAGATATTTCAGAATTAGATTTAGCAGAATGTGCATTTTTAGCTGGTATAAATAATGCACCAAATTCATACAATCCATTTGATAAGGAAAAAGATAATACTGAAAAAATTAAGACTCGTGCTACTGCAGTTTTAAATAAAATGCTAGAATTAAATTATATTAATGAAGAAAATTATAGTATTGCTATAGACAAAATAAATAAAGGACTAACTTTTAAACAAGGAAAAATCGAAGATACTTCAAAAAATAATATTTATTCATATCATACAGATAGTTTAATAAATCAAGTGGTTGAAGAACTATCAGAAAAGAAAAAAATTTCAAAAGAATTTGCTACAAACTATATTGAAATGGGTGGATTAAAAATATATAGTACACAAAATTCAAATATTCAAAAGCAAATTGAAAATGAATTTCAAAAAAGTAAATATATTTTAAAATCTACCAAAGATCCATCTGTCACTTCACAAGCAGCAATGGTAATAATTAATCATACAAATGGACAGGTTGTTGGTTGTGTTGGAGGATTAGGAAAAAAAGAAATTTCAAGAGGTCTAAATAGAGCTACACAAAGTGTTAGACAAACTGGTTCAGCAGGAAAATCAATTTCTGTTTTAATTCCAGCAATCGATAAAAAAATAATTACAGCAGCAAGTATATATAATGATACTCCAACAACATTTGATGATGGTACTGAAGAAGGTTATTCTCCTACTGATTACAATAATTATCAAGGAAATATTACAGTAAGAAATGCAGTTGAGTCTTCTCAAAATATTCCATTTGTAAAAATTATGGAACAATTAACTCCTTCAGTTTCAATCTCATATATGAAAAAAATGGGTATAACAACCTTAACAGATGTTGATAATAATTTAAATCTTGCTCTTGGTGGTTTAGATAAAGGCATTAGTCCTTTGGAAATGGCTGTTTCTTATAGTACAATTGCAAATGATGGAATATATATTGAACCTACATTTTATACAACCATCAAAACCTCTTCTGGAGAAACTATTTTAAAAAATAAACAAGATAAAAAAAGAGCTTTTTCAAAAGAAGTAGCATTTATAGTCCAATCTCTATTAACAGAGCCTGTTGAAGGTAATATTGGTACTGCAAAATATTGTAAAATTAATAATATCGATGTTGCGGCAAAAACTGGAACAACAAATGATGAATTTGATAGATGGCTTTGTGGATTTACACCTTATTATACAGCTGCAACATGGTTTGGATTTGATTATAATGAAACTATTAGATTTAATAATAAAAATCCAGCTGGTCAAATTTGGTCTTCTGTAATGAAAAATATTCATCAAGGGCTTCCTGGTAGAGAATTTGATTTACCTTCAAAAATAGAAACTGCTGAAATTTGTCCTATTACTGGACTTTTAGCAACCGATATCTGTAAAAATGCTTATACTGAATATTTTTTAGATGGAACAGTTCCTAAAGAATATTGTGTTGATCATTCAAATGTAAAAGAAAATGTTATAGTTAATGAAAACACAAATAGTGTAGATTCAGAAAATGTTTTCGAACAATAAAATAAAACTCTAGTTTTTTACTAGAGTTTTTATTTTTATAATTATTAATAAAATCAGAAATTCTGACAAATTATTTACTAAATTTTTCTGGTTCTGGATATTCTACACCAAATGTTTCTACAGTTACTTTTTTCATAACAGGTGGTTCTACTGGTCTATCTTTTCCACCACCAAATGGACTTCTTGTTATAACTCTTGATTTTACTATTTTATCTACTACATCCATACCTTCTAAAACACTTCCAAATGCTGCATATTGTCCATCTAAAAATGTTGAATCGTCTGTTACAATAAAGAATTGAGAACCAGCACTATTTGGCATACTGCTTCTTGCCATTGAAACAACTCCTCTTAAATGAGATATTGTATTTTCCACACCATTATCTTTAAATTCTCCTTTTATTCCATATCCAGGTCCACCCATTCCAGTTCCTTCTGGATCTCCGCCTTGAGCCATAAATCCTGGTATTGTTCTATGGAAAATTAATCCATCATAAAATCCTTTATTTACTAAGCTTATAAAGTTATTTACTGTTTCTGGTGCTTTACTTGGATATAACTCAATTGTTATTATTCCACCATCTTCCATTTCTATTGTTACTATTGGTTTTTTTACAAAATTTCCTTCCACTATATATCTTCCCCTTTTACTTTATTTTAACAATTAAATTTGTTATATTTTTGACTTTTTAATTTTACTACTAATTCTATATTTTTTCAATACTCTTTCATATAAGCTTTTACAATAATTCTTTTTTGATTTGAATTATTACAAGTTAAAAGTGTTAATTCATATTTTTTATTATTTTCAAGTATAGATAAATCATTTTCTTCTGATTCAAACTTGTCATATACTACATATTCATATATTGTATTTCCCAAATCAATCACTTTTATTACATCTTTGATTTCCAATTCATTTATTCTTCCAAAAAATCTTTCATCATTATAATTATGTGCAGCTATACAAACATTACCTTTTTCTCCAAAGTTACTACCATAAAATTTACAAGGAGATATTTTTAAAAGTTCATCATTACAATCATTAAAAATACTATATTCTAAATTGATTTTTTCTATTAATATTTTTCCTAAAAATGTTTTATTTTTACTTTGTGTTTTATTATATATTTTACTAAGTTCTAGATTTTGATAAGTAACATTTGAAATATCTTCTAATTTTTCTTCATTTATATATTTACTTATATAGATGAATAAGAAAATAATTATTAAAATTATAGAAAGAATAAATTGTACTTT
>JAZQTI010000133.1:0-8968 GCA_045630665.1 Candidatus Scatovivens sp. | reverse complement strand
AGATGTTGCAATTACACTTTCACTTGGTGAAAGAAACTTTGATAGTTATAAAAAACTTTTCGACGCTGGAGCTGATAGATATTTATTAAGACATGAAACCGCAGATGAAGAGCATTACAAAAAGCTTCACCCAAATAATATGTCTTTTGAAAATAGAATTACATGTTTAAAAAACTTAAAAGAAATTGGTTATCAAGTAGGTGCTGGTTTTATGGTTGGTTCACCATATCAGACATCTCTCTCTTTAGCAAAAGACTTAAAATTTATTGAAGAATTTAAACCTGACATGTGTGGTATAGGACCATTTATTCCTCACAAAGATACTTCTTTTAAGAATGAACCTGCTGGCACTGTTGATCAAACATGTTATCTTTTATCAATAATAAGATTAATTCACCCACCAATATTACTTCCAGCTACAACAGCACTGGGTACAATTGATGAAAATGGTAGAGAAAAAGGAATATTATCAGGTGCTAATGTTGTTATGCCTAACCTATCGCCTGTTTCTGTTAGAAAAAAATACGAATTGTATAATAACAAAATTAGTTCTGGTAGTGAATCAGCCCAAAACAAAAAAGAGCTTGAATATCGTATGGAAAAAATCGGATACAAAATAGTTGTAGACCGTGGTGATATAAAATTAAATTAATAAAAGAAAGGAAAAATGCAAATGGCTATATATAATCCAAAATCATTAAAAGCTGAAGAGTTTATAAATGATCAAGAAATTCTAGAAACTCTTGAATATGCTGAACAAAACAAAAACAATGTAGAGCTTATTGATAAAATTCTAGATAAAGCTCGCCCACAAAAAACCGAAAATGGTGTTAAATGTGAAGGATTAACTCATCGTGAAGCTTCTGTTTTATTAGCTTGCGAAATTCCTGAAAAAATCGAAGAAATTTATAAAATCGCAGAAGAAATAAAACTTGCATTCTATGGAAATAGAATCGTTATGTTTGCCCCACTTTATTTATCTAATTATTGTGTAAATGGTTGTGTTTATTGTCCATACCATTTAAAAAACAAACATATCGCAAGAAAAAAACTATCTCAAGAAGAAGTAAAAAAAGAAGTTATTGCGCTTCAAGATATGGGACACAAAAGACTTGCTATTGAAGCTGGTGAAGATCCAGTAAACAACCCAATCGAATATATTTTAGAATGTATTAAAACAATATATAGTGTTAATCATAAAAATGGTGCTATTCGTAGGGTTAATGTAAATATTGCAGCAACAACTGTTGAAAACTATAGAAAATTAAAAGATGCTGGAATTGGAACTTACATTCTATTTCAAGAAACATATCATAAGAAAAGTTATGAAGAACTTCACCCAACTGGTCCAAAACACAATTACGATTATCATACTGAAGCAATGGACAGAGCAATGGAAGGTGGAATTGATGACGTAGGACTTGGAGTTTTATTTGGTCTTGAAATGTATAAATACGAATTTGCAGGATTAATAATGCATGCTGAACATTTAGAAGCTGTTCATGGAGTTGGTCCTCATACAATAAGTGTTCCTAGAATAAAACATGCTGATGATATTGACCCAACAGCTTTTGATAATTTTATTTCAGATGAAATTTTCGCAAAAATCACAGCTTGTATTCGTTTAGCTGTACCATATACTGGAATGATTATATCTACAAGAGAATCTGAAGCGGTTAGAGGAAAACTTTTGAATTTAGGAATCTCTCAAATAAGTGGTGCTTCTCGTACTTCTGTTGGTGGATATACTGAAGAAGAAAGACCACATGATACAGAACAATTTGACGTTTCTGATCAAAGAACATTAGATGAAGTTGTTCGTTGGCTTATGGAAAACAATCATATTCCTTCTTTCTGTACTGCATGTTATCGTGAAGGAAGAACTGGAGATAGATTTATGGCTTTATGTAAGAATGGACAAATTCTAAATTGTTGTCATCCTAATGCTCTTATGACTCTTACTGAATTTTTAGTTGACTATGCATCTGAAGAAACTAAAAAAATAGGTTTTGAATTAATTGAAAGAGAATTAAATAAAATACCTGGAGAAAAAGTTAAAAAAATTGCAACTGAAAATATAGAAAAAATAAAATCTTCAAACTTTAGAGATTTTCGTTTTTAAAGGAGAATTATATGGAAAAAAATAATACTGTATCTTCTGAAAGAATCCATATTGGAATTTTTGGTATAAGAAATGCTGGTAAATCTAGTATTATAAATAGTATTACAAATCAAAATATAGCAATTGTTTCTGATACTTTAGGAACAACAACAGATCCTGTAAAAAAATCAATGGAATTATTACCTTTAGGTCCTGTTGTTATAATCGATACTCCTGGAATAGATGATATTGGAGAACTTGGTATGCAACGTGTAAAAAAAGCAAAACAAGTTTTAAACTATGTTGACATTGCAATTTTGGTTTTAGATGCAACAATTGGAAGTACATTAGAAAGTGAAAACTTAATTAATTCTTTCAAAGAGAAAAATATTCCTTATTTAATTGTTTACAATAAATCAGATTTATTAGAAACCATTCCAGATTCTAAAGACAACATTATTTATGTAAGTGCAAAAACAAAATTAAATATTGAATTATTAAAAAACAAACTTGCATCTATTGTAAATAAAAATGAAGATAAAAAAATTGTTTCAGATATTGTTTCAAAAGGTGATACTGTTGTTTTAGTAATTCCTATTGACAGTGCTGCACCAAAAGGAAGAATCATTCTTCCTCAACAACAAGTACTTCGTGAATTAATTGAAATTGGCGCAACTATAGTTGTTTCAAATGATAATAATTTAAAAGATTCACTTGACAAACTTGCTGAAAAACCAAAACTTGTAATTACAGATTCTCAAGCTTTTGGAAAAGTAAATAAAATTGTTCCAAATGATAGTTTACTTACATCTTTTTCTATTTTATTTGCAAGATATAAAGGTAATTTAAAGACTCTTGTCAAGGGTGTTAATATGCTTGACAAATTATCTGATAATGATACTGTTCTAATTTCAGAAGGTTGTACTCATCATAGACAATGTGAAGATATTGGAACTGTAAAAATCCCAAATTGGATTAAAGAATATACAAAAAAACAAATCAATTTTGAATTTTCTTCTGGCACAGAATTTCCTGAAGATCTTTCAAAATATGCACTAGTAATTCATTGCGGTGGTTGTATGATTAATGAAAGAGAAATGCATTATAGATTAGCTCATTCAAGTGAACAATCTATTCCAATTACAAATTATGGTATTGCAATTTCAAAAATACATGGAATCTTAAAAAGAAGTTTAGAACCATTTGAAGAATTAAAAAATTTAGAAAATTAAAAATAAAAAGCAGAGAAATTAAAAACTTCTCTGCTTTATTTTATTTCCATGTATCTCCATTTATATGACCGATTAATGCCATTATAAATGCATTTTTGGTAAGTTCTATTCTTGTTACTACATCTTTTGTTAGTCTACTAATTCCACCTTTTCCTTTTCCCAAATTATCACCAGAAAATATTTTATCCATTACTTTTCCTAGTTCTGTTTCTCTTATTTCTGGCATATATCTATCTGGGATTTGAAATCCTTGACTTGTCCCTATTGTTTGAAATCCTTTATTATCTTCAATAATTGCAGTATTTATATCAACCCAATCACCTGCAAAATCGATAATTCCTGCTTCTGATGCAATATAAAAATCCACTTCCAAATTATTATTTTTTGCATACTCTTTTAAATTTTTTACTCTATTTTTTGCTCCTTGAAAAATCTCATCATTTATTGGTTGGTCACTCACTTCTGAATTTACTGATATGCCTTCTATTTCAACATTTTCAAAATATTCTTCAAATGCAAGTTTTGCACCTTCGATTTTTCCAGGATTTTTTGTTCCCATTAATATTTTCATTTTGTTCCCTGCCTTATTTTCCTTCTTTTTTTCTTTGCATATAATAACAAACTTTTGCAACTATCGGTGTTGGAACAATTTTGCTTAAACATTTTCCAATTCTTATAATTCTTCCAGGAACTATATAAAACTTATTTTTTAAAAATTTATCTACTGTATATCTTGCTACATATTCACTAGATAATGAAGATATTTCAAATTTTACATTTGCAACATTATTAAAATTTGTTCTTACTGGTCCTGGACATAGAATACTTATTTTTACATTAGAGTTAGATTTATTTAGCTCTTCTCTAATTGCTTCAGAAAGTCTAACTACATAGTTTTTTGAAGCATAATATGTTGCCATTAGTGGCCCTGGCATAAATCCTGCAATTGATGCCACATTTAATATCTTACCACTATTCCTTTTTTTCATATCCTTTAAATATAATTTTGTAAGTATATGAACACTTGTTATATTTGTATCTATAATTGAAAAATCTTTAGTTAATTCTGTATCAGAAAATTCTCCAAAATCACCTAATCCTGCATTATTTATTAGTATATCAATATCTTTAACTTTATCGTGTAAATCAATACAGTTTTCTCTTTTTGATAAATCTACACTTAAGTATTCAACATTTACTTTATATTCATTTTTTAGTTCTTCTTTAAGAGCTTCTAATCTTTCTACATTTCTTGCAACTAAAATCAAATCATAATTTCTTTTTGCAAACTCTCGAGCTATATCTCTCCCAATTCCAGAAGAAGCTCCTGTAACTAAAACTTTCATATTATCTCCTATTTTTAATTTATGCTTTGTCCTTGTTTTATCCAAACAGAAACACTACCATCTTTGCAATAGAAAATTCCATTTCCATCATTATCAACATATACTGTTTCCGATAAATTTCCAGTACAATCATAAAATACTGTGTTAGCTAATTTTTTACCAACATTCATTTGAATACAACCACCTCTAGCATCAGACATAACAACAGCCAAGCCTGAATCATGATGATCATAATCACCTAATCTTGTAAAACCAATTACATTTTTATGATTGAAATAATCATATTGTTCTCCATAAGCATAATATTTTCTCACTTTTAATAAAATGCTTAAAATATTATTTTTCGGTTCTACATTTTTTTCTGGTATTCCATAATAATCTCCATAGAATACACATGGAAGTCCATCTTTTCTAAGTAATATTAAAGAATAAGCTAATGGTTTAAACCAATCTAAAATCCATGACTCTAATGCTTGCCCTGGTTCAGTATCATGATTATCTACAAATGTTACTGCCTTTTCTGGATTTGTACCTACAATAGTTCCATTAAATATTTGACTCATATTGTATTCACCATTACTTATAGAAGCTCTATAAAAATTATAGTGAAGTGGTACATCAAAAAGTGACATACACCCATTAGTTTTTTCCATATAATTATTTAATGTATCTATATTTGAGCTCCAATATTCACCAACTGAAAATAATTTTCGCTCAGTAGTTTTTCTTAATTCATCAAGCCAATCTGGGAAAAATTCTGCTCTAATATGTTTTACTGCATCTAGTCTAAAACCATCTACATTTGTTGTGCTTAGATACCATTTCCCCCATTTTTTTAATTCATTTACTACATCATAATTATTTAAATCTATATCAGCACCCATTAAATAGTCAAAATTACCATTTTCTTTATCAACACTTTCATCCCAATGTTTGCCATAGAATTTAAATATAGCAGCTTTACCTGTATTTTCATCCCAGTCAACACCATGAAAATGAGTCCAATTCCATTTAAAATCTGAATATGTATTTCCTCTTCCTGGAAATGTATATTTAGTCCAAACTTTAATTGGCATTGCTTCAGTTAAACTAACATTTCTGTCTTCAAAATCATCCTCTACAGCTAAAACGTTTTCAGTTTCATCTGCACCCATTTTATGATTTAAAACAATATCAGCTAAAACTTTTATATTATTTTCACGCAATATTCTTATCGCTTCTATATATTCGTCCTTTGTTCCATACTTTGTAGGAATTGCTCCCTTTTGGTCAAATTCACCTAAATCATATAAATCATATACACCATAACCAACATCATTTACTCCTCCTGCTGCTTTATAAGCTGGTGGAAGCCATATATGTGTTATACCAACATTTTCTAAATGTTTAGCTTCTTTTGTAACCTTACTCCAAAGTGTAGAATCACTAGGTAAATACCATTCAAAATATTGCATTAAAGTATCATTACTTGGCAAATCTATCACTCCTATTATTATTTTTGTTTCATTTGTTTATTTTTCTATCAATTTTAATATTTTTTCTTTATTTTTCATAATTGTATCATAACCATTTTTTATTACCTTGTCAGCATCTGTTATTTCAAGAAGAGTTGTTCCTTGACAATCAATTTCAATGGCTAAGTCAGCTTCTTTTTGCGCTTTTCTAACATCTTTTAAAGAGAATATATCAACTGTTCTAAGTAAAATAGCAAATATATCTTCTTTTGGTTCATAATCATCTATTTTAAAACTTAAAGCAATTGTTTTTTCTGCACCCATATCTTTTAAAATTCTAACTGGCAAGTTATCTTTTGTTCCACCATCAATAAAATTATATTTATCATATTGACATGGAGTATAAACTCCTGGAAAAGACATACTAGCTCTTGTTGCTGTTGCAATTGGTGCATCATATATATAATCAATGTCTTCAGTTTTCAAATTTATTCTTTTGGATAAGAATAAACATTCTTTAGTTGAAATTGTATCCACTGCAGCTATTGCAAATGGTATTTTTATTTCATTCATATTTGTTATTTTCTTATCTTTAGAAATTGTTTTTACGAGATTTTCAATATTCTCTCCAGGAATTAATCCTTCAATTCTAGCTACACCTGAAGTTAAATAAGTTGCTCCTGCTTTAAACAATTGTGTTTTTTCAATTTGTATAAGCATTTTATAGTGTTCCATTGTTTTTTCTTTTATTTCTTCAGTTGTATATCCCATTGCATAAAACGATGCGAATATACTACCAGAACTTGTTCCAGATAAATATTCAATTTTTACACCTAATTCTTCTAATGCTTTTAAAGCTCCAATATGTGCTAAGCCTTTTAGCCCACCACCTGCTAAAGCAACTCCAATTCCCATTATGCCTCTATTTCGTCCTTTCTTTTTACATATACATTTTGTGTTGGATATGCAAGTTCTACATTCTCTTTTTCAAACAAATATAAAATATTACATAACATATTTTGCTTTGCTTTTAAGAACTTCGCATAATCAGCTTCTCTAACATATAAATATATTTTTATATTACAACTTGAATTTGTTATTTCATGTAAATTTACTTCTACAGTTTCTTTAATTACGTTTGGATCATTTTGTAAAACTAGTTTTATTTCTTTAACCATTTTTTGAATTTTTTCTGATGAAGTATCTAATGCCAAATTTAAAATACAATCAAATCTTCTACTTGTCAATCTATTCCAGTTTACAACATAGTTTGAAGTAATTGTTGAGTTTGGAATTGTAACAACTGAGTTATCATAAGATTTTATACGTGTACTTCTAAATGTAATATCTATAACTGTTCCTTGGTATTTATCTACTTCTATCCAATCTCCTATTACAAATGGTTTATCTGTTAAAATTGCCATACCACTAAGTATACTTTTAACCATATCTTGTGCTGCAAGTGCTGCTGCTGCAGATGCAACTCCCAAGCCGGCAAATAATCCACTAAATATATCTATTGGTATTCCTAATTTTGTAAGTACAATTAAAAATGCTACTATCCATAAAATGATTTTTGCAAATATACAAATAAATCTGTTTACTGCTGTATTTTGGGATTTTTTAAATACTCTTTTACCTATAATTGAGTCTTCTGTTAATAAAGTTGATATAGCTCTTGTTATAAAATATATTACAACTAGAGTAAAAGCCGCATCCATAAATACTAGAAGCTCATGACTAGTTGGCAGAATTTTTATCATACAAAACACACCTAATAAAATAAAGAAGCTATTAAGTGGTTTGAACATTGCACTTTCTTTTGGATTTTTATCTGTTTTTGTTATTGAGTAATAAATTTTTATTACGATACTTGTTAATACTTTTCTGAATAAAACAAAAAATAGTAGTACACCAATTGCAATTTGTATATCGAATATTTTTAATAAATTATCTAAATCAATTGAAGTTATCATTTGTTTTAATTTATCCATTTTTTCCTCCGTTATAATATTTATAATAATATGTTTGTATTGCTATATACACACTTGCATGATCAATTTTATCTTCTAAAATCATTTTCATACAATCTTCTATATGTATCTTTTTAACATCTAGAATTTCTTCTGTATCATCTAAATGTTGCTCTCCATATTCAAAATCTCTAGCTAGATAAATATATATTTTTTCGTTTGTATATCCTGCAGAAGGATAACAACTTGTTAAATATTCTATTTTTTTAGCTTTAATACCAGTTTCTTCTTCAAGTTCTCTTCTTGCCGCTTCTTTAGGGTCTTCATCTTTTTCTATCATTCCAGCTGGCAATTCAAGAGCAACTTCTTCTATTGTTTCTCTATATTGGTCAATAAAAATTGCTTCATTATCTTCATTAATAGCTAAAATAATAACAGCATTTCCTGGTTCAACGCAATCTCTAACCAGTTGTACTCCATCATGCCTTTCATAAACTTTTTGAATAACTTTAAAACGTCTTCCATTATATTTAGTTTCTGAACTTAATAATTTATTCAAAGCCAAACCTCCCTAAAATTATACAAAAATATTATATATTAAATAAAAAAAAAAGTACACCTTTTTTTATTTATTTTCTCAATAAAAAAAGCATAGAAAATTCTATGCTTTTTCATTATTTTAACATTTTTCCTGTAAAGTCTTTTATTTCATCCGCTTTTTCTTTTAATTTTGAAATACTGTTATCAAATAAATCTTGTCTTATTCCATGTTTTGACTTATTTTCTAATATTCTTCTTAATAAATCAAAACACAAAATTGTATAATGTCTAAATTCATAACTATCATTTACTTCTTTAAAAT
>JAZQTI010000132.1:0-5093 GCA_045630665.1 Candidatus Scatovivens sp. | reverse complement strand
ATATTATTTAACATTTGATGCATAGCAATATACATTAAAGGTATTAAAAAAACAAAAGAAATAATTAATCTTTTTTTCATTGCTTTTAAATTTTCTTGCATATTATTTTGAATATTTTTATCTTTTTTTAATTTATTATAAGCTTTACTATTTTTAGATAAATCATTTTCTTGATTTGATAAATTTGCTTCATATCCTGCATCAATTACAGCATTTATAATTTGATTATCATCTAATTTTTGTTCATCATAGTCAACAATCATGTTATTTGATAATAAATTAACGTTTACTTTTTGTACTCCTTCTAGTTTACATACAGCTTTTTCAACATGTGAGCTACAACTACTACAAGTCATACCTTGAATATCAAATTTTTCTTTTTTCATTATTTGCTCCTCTCTTTAGTTTATTATTACATTTATATCAATACTTTTTATCCAAATAAATATTAATTAGATTCTTTTTTATTTCCATAATCATCTAAAAAATGATGATATTCATCACCTTTTCTGTAAGAAATAATTGTATCTAAATTAACATTTTGTACACTATTAAAAATATTTATATCTATTTTATCATATTTTTTCTTCATGTCTTTTATTAATTGTTTCATTTCTTCTCTTTTGGAAATATCACCTGGATTTTGGCTCATATTATATTCTTCTGTAAATTTACAAGCACATTGAATAAATTCTAAATCATTTTTATCTCTCCATGCAATTATATCTTGTTCTCTAACAAAATATAATGGTCTTATAAGTTCCATTCCAGGATGAGATGTACTACAAACTTTAGGCATCATTGTTTGCATTTGAGAACCATAAAACATCCCCATTAATATTGTTTCTATAACATCATCAAAATGATGTCCTAATGCAATTTTATTACATCCAAGTTCTTTTGCTTTTTCATATAAATGCCCTCTTCTCATTCTTGCACATAAATAACATGGATTATTTTCAATATGTACAACTCTTGAAAAAATATCTGTTTCGAACATTGTTATTGGTACATTTAATAATTTTGCATTATCAATTATTTTTTGTTTATTTTTTTCATTATATCCAGGATTCATTACTATGAATTCTAATTCAAAATTCATTTTTCTGTGTTTTTTTATTTCTTGAAAACATTTTGCCATAAGCATAGAATCTTTTCCACCAGAAATACATACAGCAATTTTATCTCCATCTTGAATCATCTCATATTCTGAAATTCCTTTAACAAACATTTTCCAAATTTCTTTACGAAATCTTTTGGTAATTGTTTGTTCTATTTCTTCATATCTTTCCATCAATTCTCCTAATTTTTTATAAAATTTTTCCACCACCAACAACAATATCACCATCATAAAATACTGCAGATTGACCTGGTGTAACTGCTCTTTGAGGTTCATCAAAAACTATTTTTACATATTCTCCATCTTGAGAAATCTTTGCTTTAGCTTGCTTTGCAGAATACCTTGTTTTTACCTCAACTTCCATTTTTCCTTTTATCTCATCAATTGCTAAAAGATTTACATTTTTTATCCAAACTTCTTTTGAATATAATTCATGTTCTTCTCCAACAATTACTTCATTTTTTTCACTATTAAATCCTAATACAAATAATGGAACTGGATTTGATATACCTAATCCTTTTCTTTGACCTATTGTATAATTATAAAGACCATTATGTTTTCCTAAAACTTTTCCTGCTTTATTTACAATATTTCCTTGTTTTGGTTTTATGTTTGAATTTTCTTCTAAGAATTTTTTATAATTTCCATCAGGTATAAAACATATATCTTCACTATCTGGTTTGTTTGCAACTTTTAAATTTTTATTTTTTGCAATTTCTCTAATTTGTTCTTTATTCTCAAAATCAGATAATGGAAAAATTATAAATTCTAAAATTTCTTTTGGAATATTCCAAAGAACATAACTTTGATCTTTTTTTCCTGCATTAGATTTTTTTAAAACCCATCTTGAATATTTTTCACTATATTCTGTTTTAGCATAATGTCCTGTTGCAATATAATTGCAATTTAATTCTTGTGCTTTTTTTAGCATTGCACCAAATTTCATATATCTATTACATTCAATACAAGGATTTGGAGTTTTACAATTTGCATAGCAATTAATAAAATCTGTTATAACATGTTTTTTAAATTCTTCTTTAAAATCATATCCATAATGTTTGATTTCTAATGCATCACAAATAGCTTTAGCATCTCTGAAAGTATCTTCATTAGCACAATTGCCACCTTCAAATAATTCTAAAGTTGTTCCAACTACCTCATATCCTTTTTCTTTTAATAGAACTGCAGAAACAGAGCTATCAACTCCTCCACTCATTCCTAATAATACTCTTTTTTTATCCATTATTTTTTCCTTTTATAATTTGTAATTATTATATAATAAATTTTAATTATTTTATTTAAATCATTTTTCGTTATGTTAACTACCTATAAAATTATATTACTATTATAAAAAAAAGTCAATAATATCAAGTGTTATCCTTGTTTTTAAATTTTTATTTTTCGCATATTTTTAATATCAATTTCATTGAAAAAGAGAGCAAGGTATCCCTTGCTCTCTCGTGGCTTGATTTTTAACGTCTCTTCTTATTTTGTTTTCTACTTCTGTTGAAGTTGGCTGACTTACTTCTTCTTTTCGGTTTTGGCTGTCTGTTTTTCTTGCCTTTTCGCTCCATTTTTTCCTTACGCTTTTCCTTCTGTTTTGCCTTCTGCTGTCTTGCTTTCTTTTGTCTTTCAGCGATTTCATCTGCATCCGCTTCTCTGCCAAAAACAAGTTTGCTATCATTTATCAATCCAGCAGAACGAGCTTTGACAACAATACGGGTATCAGGATCAGTCTTCAGACCAACTCGATAGAAACTATACATGTGTTCTCTATCGAGAATACCAGCTTGTTCAACATTCGGACATTCCAGAAGTACATCCTCATAGAATTCGTATTTTACATCCGTATTTCCATGATTAATGCCAAGGAATTTAATGTTTTGGAAAAGGTTGATCAATCTAAGCAATTCGTCTTCAGTTGCATGTGAGGTTCTCTCTCGTGTTGTTTTGATAACACACTTTTTAGAATATGTTGCTAAACCATATTCAACAGTATCTTCTCTCTTTGCCTCAAGCAACTTTCTTGCCAAGGTTTCTTCAGCAGCATAACCCACTAGATGAATCAGTGCATTTTCTCTCTGCAGGAACATCGGAACATACGTTCTAGCGGGGCCATTGCTCAACATTCCAGAAGTTGTGATAACAATCTTTCTCTTTTCTCCACTAAAGATAGAAGTTCTAGATTGGCTATCCATGTATCGAATTCCCTTAGGCATAAAGTCCATCTTAGGTTCATTATACCAATTGAGAATATTTCTATACATGTCATTGAAGCGTATGCCCAGAGGTCCATCCAGACAAATTTCATAGTTATCTGGAATTTTCCCTGCATCCTGCCAAATTCTCAAATCATGCAGAACTCTTTGCATTCCATCTTGCGCAAAAGCACCAATCAAGATATCCTGGTTTCGTTCAAACCCTTCCATAATGTTGTTCTCGAAACAGGTTTTGATTTCATCTCTTCTTGTCGTACCATAGGTAGACTCACAGAATACAATCAATTCCATATTTCTAAACCACTTAGGAAGCATCGGAACCCTAGTAAAGGAATTCTCGAACTTGAAGTCGCCTGTAAACAAGAAATTCAGAGGTTTCATGCCTACATACGAACATTGCAGGAGAACCATACTAGCACCCAGAATATGAGCATTTTCCCAGAATGTAAGCTTTACACCCGGAAGAATCTCGATTGTTTTGTAGTATGCTACACCAACACACAATTTTAATGCATTTGCAACGTCTTCTCCGTAATACAAAGAATTAAACTTATGTGCTTCGTTAGGATACTTATACCGCATATAGGATGCGTTCTCTTCTTGTTGATCCGCAGAATCATACCATAGACTTCCAATAAGCTCTTTGCTTATCTGAGTCAGATAGATAGGATTCCTATATCCTTGTCGTACTAATTTTGGAATCAGTCCAATGTGATCAATGTGAGCATGAGTTCCGATTATTGCATCAACATTTTCCGGATTCAAATCATCCACATAATTCAGCCATCTGTAACTAGGTTCTTGGAAATATCCTTTGTCGATTATGAACCGATAAGTTACCCCATCAGGTCTTTCAATTACAACCAAGAAACTAGAGCCAGTTACCTCATTGTGGAACGCAGTGACATGTGATTTCAATGTCTTCATTCGGTCGCCTCCTTATCATTAGGAATATATACCGACAATATATTCCCCTCACTTAAATGAACCATTTTTTCTACAATCAAGCCTCCTTTCATAAAAACCCTATTCAAAGTTTAAATTGGACATAAAAGTGTCTTTTATATTATATCACGATAATCCCAGTATTTCAAACAAATCTTGCTTTCTTACCTAAATTATATCCAAAAAAGTTATTTTTTTATATAAATTATCATTTTATTCCAATTATATTTAAAATAAGCATAAAAAAACTCCTTAATTTCTTAAGGAGTTTTTATTATATTTAATTAGATTTCTACGTATCCACCGATCATTTTGCTTGATTTAGCATTTTTAACATAGTTACGTCCTCCAGAGATAACTACTTTATCTCCTGATTCTAATATTCCTTTTTCTTTTAATTTTTCAAGACCAGCTTCTACTGTGTTATCAATAGAATCTTTTGGATCTACATATACTGGGTGAACATTCCATGCTAATCCTAATTGACGGAAAGTTCTCTTATTGTCTGTAATTGCTATAATTGGGCATCCAGCTCCCATACCAGATAATCTTCTAGCAGAATCTCCTGTATGTGTATAAGCTACGATAGCATCAGCATTAGTATTTTTAGCAATTATACATGTTGAATATGTAATATTGTCTTCTAAGTTTCTTAAAACTATTTTATCTTTATCATCAAATCTTCTCCAGTAATTGATTTCTGGTTCAACTCTTTTTGCTATTTTATCCATTGTTTGGATACATTCTAATGGGAATTTACCCATAGCACATTCTCCAGAAAGCATTATAGCACTTGTTCTATCATAGAT
>JAZQTI010000131.1:0-14022 GCA_045630665.1 Candidatus Scatovivens sp. | reverse complement strand
AGTAATGATGGGAAACAAAGAACTATATGACATAATGAAAGAAAAAGATGCAATATATGCTAAACCCGATTTTTCAGAAGAAGATGGAATGAAAGCTGCAAAGCTAGAAGAAAGATTTGCAGAACTTGATGGTTGGAATGCAGAATCAGACGCAGCAAAAATGTTAAATGACCTTGGAATTGATGTAGATATGCATTACAAATATATGAGCGAAATAGAAGCAAAAGACAAAGTAAAAGTTCTTTTAGCTCAAGCTTTATTTGGAAATCCAGATGTTTTATTATTAGACGAGCCTACAAACGACTTAGATATTAAAACAATTAATTGGCTTCAAGACTTCTTAATGGATTTTGAAAATACTGTAATTGTTGTATCTCACGATAGATATTTGTTAAACAAAGTTTGTACTCATATTGCTGATGTTGACTTTGGAAAAATTAAAGTATATCCAGGAAACTATGATTTCTGGTATGAATCAAGCCAATTAGCATTAAAACAAATGAGAGATGCAAATAAAAAGAAAGAAGAAAGAATTAAAGAATTACAAGAATTCATTGCTAGATTTAGTGCTAATGCTTCAAAATCAAAACAAGCTACATCTAGAAAAAAATCTTTAGAGAAAATAGAACTTGAAGAAATCAAACCTTCAAATAGAAAATATCCTTATATAGATTTTAAACCAGATAGAGAACAAGGAAAAGAAGTTTTAGAAGTTAAAAATATTTCTAAAACAATAAACGGAGAAAAAATCTTAGATAACATAAGCTTTACAGTTAAAAGAGAAGATAAAATTGCCCTTTTATCAGATAATGAAATTGCAAAAACGGTGTTATTCCAAATTATAGCTGGAGAAATTGAACCAGATGAAGGAGAACTTGTATGGGGAACAACAATAACTAAAGATTATTTCCCAAAAGATAATAATTACATGTTCAATTCTGATTTAAGTATAACAGATTGGCTTCGTCAATATTCAAAAGATCCAGATGAAACATATGTAAGAAGTTTCTTAGGAAGAATGCTTTTCTCAGGGGAAGAAGCCTTAAAAGAAGTTAATTTTCTTTCAGGAGGAGAAAAAGTAAGATGTGTTCTTTCAAAATTAATGCTTTCAGGAGCAAACTTCTTAATTTTTGATGAACCAACAAACCACTTAGATATGGAATCAATAACAGCATTAAATGATGGAATGATGAAATACAAAGGTATTATGATGTTTACATCTCATGACCACCAATTAACTCAAACTGTTGCAAACAAAATTATAGATATATCAGATAATAATGTAGTTGTAAGAGAGTGTACTTATGACGAATATTTAGAAGAACAAACAAATAAATAATAAAACAAAGACTGGCTAATCATAGCCAGTCTTTTTGTATTATAATAAAAAATAAAATAAATACTAAAAATAAATATAAAAAATAAAGTTTATATGATAAAATAATTTTGAAAATATAAAAGAAAGGGGATATTAATAAATATCTAAGATATAGGTAAAAAATATGTCAATTGCATTTTCAGATTTTATTAGTCAGTTATTTACAAATCCCAGTTTATTTATAATAACTACTTTAGTTTCAGGAGTTATATTAGTAAATGGCTGGACTGATGCACCTAATGCCATAGCAACATGTGTTTCTACTAGATGTTTATCTCCTAAAAAGTCTATTATAATGGCTGCAGTTTTTAATTTTTTAGGAGTTTTTACAATGACACTAATAAATTCTACTGTTGCTCAAACAATTTATAATATAGTAGATTTTGGTAATGATACAACATCAGCTCTAACAGCATTATCAGCAGCTTTAGTTGCTATTGTTACATGGGCGGTTTTAGCATGGCTTTTTGGAATTCCAACAAGTGAATCACATGCTTTGATTGCAGGTCTTTCTGGTTCAGCTATAGCAATTCAAGGAGGAATTGCTGGAATAAATGGAGCAGAATGGATTAAAGTACTATATGGAATTGTAATCTCAACAATTTTAGGTTTTGGAATGGGATATGGAATTACAAAAATTATAGAAACAATTTGTAAAAATATTGATAGAAGAAAAACAACTAAATTTTTTAAAGGAACACAAATTGTTGGAGGAGCTTCAATGGCTTTTATGCATGGAGCACAAGATGGACAAAAATTTATGGGAGTATTTTTACTTGGAGTTGCTCTTGCAAATGGCAGTAGTGGAGCTAGTTCTTTTGCGATTCCACTTTGGCTAATGCTATATTGTTCATTATTAATGACTCTTGGAACATCAATTGGCGGATATAAAATAATAAAAACAGTTGGTATGAAAATGACTAAGCTTGAGGTATATCAAGGTGCAGCAGCAGATATGGCAGGAGCTGGATGCTTATTAGTTTCATCAGTTTTTGGTCTTCCAGTAAGTACAACTCATACAAAAACAACTGCTATTATGGGAGTTGGGGCTTCTAGAAGATTATCAAATGTAAATTGGGGAGTAGTAAAAGAAATGGTTTTTGCCTGGATTTTAACATTCCCAGGATGCGGACTTTTAGGATATTTAGCTACATTAATATTTATGCAAATATTTTAAAAGCAAAAGTTAGAATATAAATAGTATAAAAAGCAAAATTGCTGAAAGGATATAGATATGAAAAAGAAAAAAGAAGAATATAATTATTTTAATGAATTTGTGAATAATTCAAAATACATTGTTGAATCAGCAGAAATACTAAAAGAAACTCTTGAAAATTATAGTCAATCAAAACTAGAAGAAAATATAAGTAGAGTTCATAAACTTGAAAATGAGGCTGACCAAGCGCTTCATAAAATGAGAAATTATTTAATAAAAGATTTCTTACCACCAATAGATAGAGAAGATATTGTATTAATTGGCCATAGATTAGATGATATTGAAGATTGTATAGATGAAATTTTAATTAATTTCAATATTTTAAATATTTCATCTGTAAGAGCTGATGCTGTAGAATTTACAGAATTATTAATAGAGTGTGCAAAATCAGTAAAAGATGCTTTAGAAAACTTTGAAAACTTCAAAAAAGGTGAATTAGTAAAAGAAAAAGCAATAGCAATAAACGTTTTAGAAGAAAAAGCTGATAAAATGTTTGAAAAAGCAATGAAAAAATTATACAAAGAAGAAACAAATCCGTTAGAGATTATAAAATGGACTACAATATATAATTGTTTAGAAAATACAACAGACGCTTGTGAAAGAATTGCTGATTCTTTAGAAGATGTTGTTATGAAAAACTCATAAATTTAAATCAACTCAAAATTTACATAAAGTGGATTTTGAGTTGATTTTATTTTTATGGTATGTTATAATAATTTGGCTTTTGGCTGAAAAAGCTAAGTTAGAACATTGATAAATCGTTGAGAAGTATTTTCTTAACGTATATATATATTCGCAAACAACAATCTAAAAATGAGGAGAATGAAAAATGAAAGTCATTGATAAAGTTCTGGAAGTTTTGCTGTTGGTGCTGCTTGTTGTTGGATGTGTGCTGACATATCTATCTACAGATAGCAAAAAGGGAATGGTAGAAGAAAGCTTTTGTATTCATGCAGAAGAAAATGGATATAAGCCATTTATTGATTACGTAGAAAGAGAGATGACAAAAGAAGAATACGAACTACTTAAAACAATTTTAGGAGAAGAATACATTAATCAAGGAACCAAAACTTTGAAGTATTCTTCCATCTCTGGAAGCAAAGACTATTGCTATTTGAATGGCATTTATACAATTCCATATAATGTCCGGTATGTAGTCAAATGGGCGAGAAATATTGATATTGATATATATAATGACAATTTTAAATGCAATCGGCATTATGTAGTTTCTAATCCCAAGAAAGAAGCTTATTTGATTATTGGTGGAGAAGAAAACGGATATCAACTTGTTCGCATAGTACCAAATGATTCTGAAGAAAATGAGTTTGATACGGAATATACTCAAGAGGGATTTGAATATTTATATAACTCTCTTGAAAACCGTAAACAATATTTGCTTTCTGAGATTATCAGTTATGAAGCTGTTTCGAATGAATTGGTAAGCAGCCTTTTGCTTAACAAGAAAGATTACGAATTAGTTGTTGAATATGCCAAAAAAATCTCTGGTGGAAATAATGATGAGATATTAACCAAAATTGAAAATGGTGAAGTAAACTATGGTATAGAAATGATTTTGGGAGTTAATCCGTTCGTAAATGACTATTTGGTTTATGATCATGGAGAATTTTATATAAATCCTGAGAGCAATTGGAGCATAAAATGGTTAGATAATATTATTGAGTTTGCTGATGAAGAAAATTCAGACCACAAATATGTCATTGATGACAGAAAAAAGAATGCTTATGCTTTGATTCAAAAGGATGGAGAATTTTGTTTGTTGTGTTTTAATATAATTTGAAAAGCGAAATATGTGTAAAAAAGAGCCGGTGAAAAGAGTTTAGCACCGGCTCTTTTTTTTTAGATTAAGTAAAAAATAGGTGTTAGAATAATTTTAATAATCAATTCTTGACAATGAAATTTTAAAAAGATAAAATCAATAAGGTAAAAAATAGAAAAGAGGTATATACGAGTGGACAAAATTTTTAAAAAAATTGCAGAAGAATTGAATATTAGAGAAACTCAAGTTGAAGCTACTGTTAAACTTATAGATGAAGGAAACACAATACCTTTTATTGCACGTTATAGAAAAGAAGTAACAGGAAATTTAAGTGATGAAACTTTAAGAGATTTAGGAGAAAGATTAACATATCTTAGAAATTTAGAAAAAAGAAAAGAAGAGATTATAAGATTAATCGATGAACAAGGAAAACTTACAGATGAACTTACAATAAAAATTGCAAGTACTATGGTTTTATCAGAGTTAGAAGATATTTATAGACCTTATAAACCAAAGAAAAGAACAAGAGCAACAATAGCAAAAGAAAAAGGATTAGAACCATTAGCAAATATCATATATTTACAACAAGAGAAAAAGCCAATTTTAGAAGTTGCAAGTGAATATATAAACGAAGAAAAAGAAATAAAAACAGCAGAAGATGCAATAACAGGAGCATTAGATATAATTGCTGAAAATATTGCAGATGATGCAGATTATAGAAAGAAAATAAAATCATTTTGCTTTAGAGAAGCTGTTATTTCAACTAAAGCATCAAATGAAGAAGAAAAATCACCGTATGAAATGTATTATGATTTCAAAGAACCAATTTTAAAAATCCCAAGTCACAGAATTTTAGCTATAAATAGGGGAGAAAACGAGGAATTTTTAAAAGTAAAAGTTGAAAAACCAGAAGAAAAAATATTAGACTATTTAAGAAAACAAATTATAGTAGATTTTAAAAGTCAATTTAATGAATATTTATCTACAACAATAGAAGATTCTTACAAAAGATTAATAGAACCATCTATTGAAAGAGAAATAAGAAGTGATTTAACAGAACGTTCAGAAGAACAAGCAATTAAAGTTTTTGGTAAAAATGCTAAACAATTATTACTTCAACCACCAATAAAAGAAATGACTGTTATGGGATTTGACCCAGCATATAGAACTGGTTGCAAAATAGCAGTAATAGATAAAACAGGAAAACTTTTAGATACAACAACAGTTTATCCAACAGAACCTCAAAATGATGTTGAAGGTGCAAAAAAAGTTTTAAAAGAATTAATTAAAAAACATACAGTAAATATGATTGCAATTGGAAACGGAACAGCTTCAAGAGAATCAGAAACTTTCGTTTCTAATATGATAAAAGAAATAGATTCTGAAATTTATTATGCAATTGTTAGTGAAGCTGGAGCATCTGTATATTCTGCTTCAAAATTAGCAACAGAAGAATATCCAGATATAAATGTATCATTAAGAGGCGCAATTTCAATTGCAAGAAGACTTCAAGATCCACTTTCAGAACTTGTAAAAATAGATCCAAAAGCAATTGGTGTTGGACAATATCAACATGATGTTAATCAAAAGAAATTGACAGAAAGTTTAACTGGTGTTGTTGAAGATGCTGTTAACTCAGTAGGTGTTGATATAAACACTGCTACACCATCATTGCTTTCATATGTATCAGGAATTAATGGGACAATTGCTAAAAATATAGTTAAATTTAGAGATGAAAATGGAGAAATAAAACAAAGAAAAGATTTACTAAAAGTTCCAAAACTTGGTCCATCAGCATATAAACAATGTGCTGGATTTATACGTGTATTTAATGGTAAAAACCCATTAGAAGTTACTGCAGTTCACCCAGAAAGTTATGAAGTTGCAGAAAAGTTATTAACAAAATTGGGATATTCTGTGGATTCTTTAACTAAAAAATCAAGTTTAGAAGAATTAAGAAATGATTTATCAAAAGTTGATGTTGTAAAAATGTCAGATGAATTAGGTGTTGGTGGATTAACATTAAAAGATATTATTGAAGAACTTTCAAAACCAGGAAGAGACCCTAGAGAAGATTTGCCAAAACCAATTTTAAGAAGTGACGTTTTAAAATTTGAAGACTTACAAGAGGGAATGGAACTTACAGGAACAGTTAGAAATGTTATAGACTTTGGAGCATTTGTTGATGTTGGAGTTAAACATGATGGTTTGGTTCATATTTCTCAAATGGCAGATAAATTTATAAAAAATCCTTCAGAAGTTGTTTCTGTAGGTGATGTAGTAAAAGTAAAAGTTATAGGAATTGATAGAGAAAAACAAAAAGTTAGTTTATCAATGAAATTATAAAAATAAAAGCTAAGAAAGTAATATTTCTTAGCTTTTTATTATTGTTTAAATTGTAATAATTTTTCCAGGTTTACTTCTACTTGCTACACTGATATTAATTTTATTTATATCAGAATTGCTATTCATAAGTTCTTCAGCAACTGTCTGATAAGCAAGTTCTGGAAAGTTATTCTCTTTACTTAAATGCCCAAGAACTACTTGTTTCAAATCTTTTTTCATTAAAGCAGAAATTGTTTTACCAGCAGTTTCATTAGATAAATGGCCATGAGGTCCAGCAATTCTTTGTTTTAAATGAAATGGGTATTTTGAAACTTTTAATATTTCTGGATCATAATTAGATTCTAGCAATATGAAAGAACTATTTTCAAGTTGTTTGAAAATATCATTATTCATATGACCTAAGTCTGTTGCTATACTTAATTTTCTTTTTCCATTATGTATATTGAAGCCACAAGGATTTGCGGCATCGTGTGGTGTACTAAAAGGATGAATGGTTAAATCATTTAAAAAGAAATCTTCATCATTTTTAAAAATTTTAATATTTTCGCTAGTAATTTTTTCTTTTTGTTTTTCCATTGCATTCCAAGTTTCAAAATTTGCATAAACTGGAATATTAAATTTTTTTGAAACCATTCCTATACTTTGTATGTGATCTGAATGTTCATGAGTAACTAAAATAGCATCAATATCTTCGATTGATGAATCTATTGATGCTAATCCTTCACAAATTCTTTTACAGCTTGTTCCACAATCAATCAATATTTTTGTATTATTAGAACTAACATACAAGCAATTTCCTGAGCTACCACTATACAAGCTACAAAATTTTAACATATTTTTTCCCCTGTTTATTAGTCTTCATTAACTCTTTCGATTTTTGCTCCAAGTTTTCTGAATTTTTCTTCTATGTTTTCATAACCACGATCAATGTGATTCAAATTGTATATTTCTGTTTTTCCTTCAGCTATAATACCTGCAATGATAAGAGCCGCTCCAGCTCTTAAGTCAGAAGCATATACAGGAGCTGATGTAAGTTTTGGAACACCTTCAAAGAAAGCACTTTTTCCTTGAGCTGTTATTTTTGCTCCCATTTTATTTAATTCATTTGTATATTGGAATCTTGAATCCCAAATACTTTCGTGAATTGTACTTGTTCCTTCAGATATTGATAAAAGAACTCCCATTTGAGGTTGTAAGTCTGTTGGGAAACCAGGATATGGTAATGTTTTTATTGTTGCTTTACGAGTTCTTTTTGAGTACCAAACTCTTAAATGATCTCCGTTTGCATCAACATTTCCACCAACTTCAACGATTTTTGCGATAATTGATTCTAAGTGTTTTGTAATACAATTTTTGATTATTACATCACCTTTAGAAGCAACAGCAGCTATCATAAAAGTTCCTGCTTCTATTTGATCTGGAACTACAGAATATGTAGCACCACCTTTTAATTCTTTAACACCATTTACTTTAATAATATCTGTTCCAGCACCTCTAATATCAGCACCCATTGTGTTTAAAAAGTTTGCAACATCAACGATGTGAGGTTCTTTTGCAGCATTATCTATTATTGTTGTACCTTCTGCTAAAACAGCTGCAAGCATAGCATTCATTGTTGCTCCAACAGATACAACATCCATATAAATAGATGTACCTTTTAATTTTTTTGCTTTAGCAATAATGTTTCCATTTGTAACTTCAACATTTGCTCCTAAAGCTTCGAATGTTTTTATATGTTGATCTATAGGTCTAGCACCTAAATTACATCCACCAGGAAGACCAACTTTTGCACTTTTACATCTTCCAAGTAATGCACCTAATAAATAGTAAGATGCTCTGAATTTTCTTGTTGTGTCTAATGGAACATTGTTGCAATTTATATCTCTTGCATCAACTGTAATTTCGTGTTCATTGTTCCAAGTAACTTTTGCTCCTAATTCAGTTAATATATCACAATATAATTTAACATCACTTATATTTGGTAAATTTTCAATTGTACAAATTCCGTTTATTAATAAAGTTGCTGGTATGATCGCAACAGCTGCATTTTTTGCACCACTGATTACAACCTCACCTTTTAACGGTGTTTTCCCAGTAATAACTAACTTTTCCAAAATGTATACCCCCGTATTTTGTTTTTAAATAGCCTGAGTAAAATATACTCACACCAAAATATATCATAAAAAGTAAAGATTTACAATATGTTTTTTAAAGTTTAGCTTGTTTTATTAATAAAGAAGAATAATGTGAGATATAATTTAAAATAATTTATTAATTTGAAAACATTTCAAGAAGTTTAAATTTTAATTTTATTGTTTTCTCATTACTATTAGTTATAATTGCAAATTCTTCCTCTGAAAGACTTTCCTTTAGATTTCTTTCTGCTTCATTATCTATAATTCCTGAAGAAATATCTACAAAGCAAAGAGGAGGGAATAGTGAACACCACCAGTTTTTACCTTCAGCTTTACCAATATTAATTTTTAAAGCATCATAATAACCTGCAGGTAAGGAAATGTTTCCATAGTGTTTTGATGGGAATAAAAAATTACCAACTTCAAGATTTACAGAATAATTTAGATTATGTTTTGAAATTACATCTTCTGCAATATGTTGGTATTCATTTAGATTATTTTTAACTAAGTTAACTACGTCGGATTTTGTTTTATCAGAAAAGTTTTGAGAATTCATAAATTCAATAATAGCATCTCTAATTTCTAATTTTAATTGTTGATCGTTATCAGAATTACTGTTAGCTAAAATGTGAAGTCTAAAAAAATTGTCCGACAAATTTTGGGAAATAGTATTAGCATATGACGAAATAGAAATAAAAATAAAGCAAAATAAAAGTGAAAATATTATAATAATGTATTTCAAATTTCTTTTCATAAAATCCTCCTAAAAAACCAATTGTTGATATATAAGTAATTATTTACTAATTTTTTAAAACTATGCAAAAAAATTTATAAAAAATTATAAATTTATAGTGTCGAAAAAGAAGGTACGAATTGATTTGCAAGCATAAATTTGAAGTGATAATATTTATTCAAATCAAATATATGGAGGTATTTTATGAATAAAAAGAAAATGTGTAGTTTTTTTGTGAGCGAATATCACTTATTAACAATGTTGTTGCCATATATAAATGAAGAAATAGCTAAAAATAAAAACTTAATAATATTTACAGAAGAAGACTTAAATGATAGCTTAAAAAAATATTTAAAAAGAAATAATAAATACAGTAGTAGTAAAATTATGAAATTAGGATGGAATAAAACCAAAGAAAACAAAATTGAAAAAGTAGAGGAAATTGCAATTGTTATTGGAAATAAAAAATATATAGATGAAATTAATATAAAACTTGACAACATAGATAAATTAAAAGAAGTTGTTAATTGTTATAATGTTGAAAGAATTAGTGATTTAAATCAAATTGTATTAGAACATGATTCAATATTAAAAACTGCTGGAGAAATGAAAGTCTCAAAAAGTTCACACAATGAACAAAAAAGAAAAACAATTCAAACACAAATATAGAATAGCATATCTGTATGAAAATAGGTCTTGTCAAGAGATTATAAAAAGTGTCAGTTTTTTGAAAAACCTTAGAGCTGAAAGGGATAGAAGAAAACTTGCTTTTTTGTAAAAAGCCTTGTTGACTAAAGGTAAAAAATGATATAAGATATAGCAAATTGAAGGTTCAAAATTTGATTTCTATGTAATAGAAAGGAGTAAAAAAACAGAATGGGGAAAGAACTAGAAAATGTAAAAAAAGTTTTAAAAGAATATGGACAAGAACATTTACTTTTAAAATATGATGAAATGGATGAACATGATCAAAGAACATTATTAGATCAAATCGAAGATATTGATTTTGATTTAATGAAACAATTGTATGAACAAGCTACTAAACCAGTAGATTTAGAAACTATTACAATTGAACCAATTGAACACGTAGACAAAGCAAAACTAACAGTTAGCGAACGTGAAATGTATGAGAAAAAAGGTATCGAGGCAATTAAATATAATAAATTTGCCGTTGTTACAATGGCTGGAGGTCAAGGAACAAGACTTGGACATCCAGGACCAAAAGGAACATTTATATTTGATGTTGAGAAAAACAAATCAATTTTCGAAACATTATGTGAAACATTAAAAGATGCATGGAAAAAATATGACACAGTTATTCCATGGTATTTAATGACAAGTAGAGAAAATAATGATGCAACAGTAAAATTCTTTGAAGAACACAATTATTTTGGATATCCTCAAGAAGCTGTTCATTTTTTCAAACAAGGGGAATTACCAATGCTTGATGTAAAAGGAAAAATCCTTTTAGAGAAAAATGGTATGGTTAAAAAAGCAGCTAATGGACATGGTGGAACTTTACAATCAATGGATAGAGCTCAAGTAATTGAAGAAATGAAAGAAAACGGAATTGAATGGGTATTTATTAATGGTGTAGACAACGTATTAGTAAAACCAGTTGATCCATTATTAATAGGAATGTCAATTCATAATAAAGTTTTAGCAGCAGCTAAAGCAATAGAAAAAACAGACCCAAAAGAAAAAGTTGGTGTGCTTTGTAGAAAAAATAAAAAAGTTGGTGTAGTAGAATACACAGAAATTTCTGAACAAATGGCTAACTTAAGAGATGACTATGGTTCATTAGTATATGGAGATGGTAATGCAATATTCCACTTATACAATATTAAAGGTTTAGAAAAAATAAGCCAAGAAAAATTACCATATCACACAGCGTTTAAAAAAGCTAATTATATAGATTCAGAAGGAAAAGAAGTAATTGGAGAAAAACCAAATGCTTATAAATTTGAAATGTTCATATTCGACTCATATGAATTATTTGATGATGTTGTAGTTTTAAGAGTAAAAAGAGAAGAAGAATTTGCTCCTATAAAAAATGCAGAAGGACAAGACAGTCCAGAAACAGCTAGAAAATTATACAAAGACTACATGAATAAAGTAGAATGTTATAATAAATTTAGCGAATGGTCAACAAGCCCAATTTTTGATGAAGAAACAAGAAAAGAATTATTAAAAATTGCAGGAAAAGAAGAAGAAATCAAAGATAGATTTTATAAAGATTTAGAATTTGGAACAGCTGGTATGAGAGGAGTTATAGGAAATGGTACAAACAGAATGAATGTTTATACTGTAACTAAAGCAACTCAAGGATTAGCAAACTATATTTTAAGACAAGGAACAGAAAATAAAGGTGTAGCAATTGCATATGATTCAAGAAATATGTCAACTGAATTTGCAGAAGCTACAGCACTTTGCTTAAATGCAAACGGAATAAAAACTTATGTATTTGATGGAATTAGACCTGTACCAGAATTATCATTTGCTGTAAGAGAATTAGGATGCACCGCAGGTATTATGATAACAGCAAGTCACAACCCACCAGAATACAATGGATATAAAGTATACTGGGATGACGGAGCTCAAATCGTTAGCCCACATGATAAAGAAATTATAGCAGAAGTAAATAAAGTTAAAGATTATTCTTTAATTAGAACTATATCTATAGAAGAAGCAAAAAAATTAAGATTATACAATGTAATTGGTAAAGCAATGGATAAATTATATTTAGCTGCTATCAAAAAACAAGTATTAAATCCAGAAGTTATCAAAGAAGTAGAAAAAGATTTAAAAATTGTTTACACACCATTACATGGAACAGGAAATGAACCTGTACAAAAAGTTCTTGAAGAACTTGGATTTACAAATGTATTTGTAGTACCAGAACAAGAATTACCAAATGGAAACTTCCCAACAGTGGATTATCCAAACCCAGAAGATATAAAAGCATTTGATTTAGCTTTAAGATTAGCTAAAAGACAAGATGCAGATTTAGTTTTAGCGACAGATCCTGATGCTGATAGATTAGGAGTTTTAGCTAAAGATTCAAAAACTGGTGAATATATGTCATTCACAGGAAATATGTCAGGATTATTAATTGCTGAATATATTTTAGACCAAAAGAAAGCAAAAAAATTAATGCCAAAAAACGGAGCATTAATTTCAACAATAGTATCTTCAAACTTAGCACAAGCCATCGCTAAAGAATATAAAATAGATTTCATAGAAGTTTTAACAGGATTCAAATATATCGGAGAACAAATTAGAAACTTTGAAGCAACAGGATGCAATGAATATCTATTTGGATTCGAAGAAAGCTATGGATGTTTAGTTGGAACACATGCAAGAGATAAAGATGCTATCACAGCTGTAATGATGCTTTGTGAAGCTGCAGCATACTATAAGAAAAAAGGATTAACTTTATGGGATCAAATGATTAATATTTACAAAAAATATGGATTCTATAAAGAAGGAATTTCTACAATTACTTTAAAAGGAGCTGATGGAGCTGTTAAAATGAAAGAATTGTTAGAATCTATCAGAAACAATCCACCATCAGAACTTGGAGGATATAAAGTAACTAAAGTTAGAGATTATCAAACAGGAAAAATAGTAGATTGCAAAACTGGAAAAGAATCTGAAACAGGATTACCTACATCAAACGTATTATATTATGATTTAGAAGATGACGCTTGGTGTTGTGTAAGACCATCTGGAACAGAACCAAAAGTTAAGTTCTATATGGGAGTTAAAGGAAAATCATTAGAAGATTCTGAAAATAAATTAGCAGAATTAAAGAAATCAATGATGAAATTAGCTGAATAAAAAACTAAATTATATATTCTCTAAAAAAACCTTAAGAGTGTAAAAAATGATTACACTTTTAAGGTTCTTTTTTATTTATTAATTAGATATTAATGAGTTTTTGATTCTTTTTTATTACCAAATCTATCTAAAAATATTTTTTCTCCATCTTCATTATCTATTGTTGTAGAATCAATAGATAATTCTTTAAATATGTAAAATTAGGTAAATAGGGAAATGATTTTTGAAAAAAATAAAAAAAATAAAAAAATTTTCAAAAAAAACTTGAAACTTATTTAATTTAATGATATAAATAATACATAAATTACAAAGAAAAAACGTTGAAATATCAAGGATTTTCTTGGATTAAAAGAATAAAAATAATTTTTTTAAAAAAATTTTAAAAAAGTGTTGACATCTTTAGAAAAATGTTGTAATATATAAAGGCAGTCGCGTTACGGTGACTGTCATACAATATGTATGGGCTATTAGCTCAGATGGTAGAGCACTTGACTTTTAATCAAGTTGTCCCGCGTTCGAATCGCGGATAGCTCACCAAGAAAATCTTGTAAAAGATTTTCTTTTATGGCCCCTTGGTCAAGCGGTTAAGACATCGCC
>JAZQTI010000130.1:0-9469 GCA_045630665.1 Candidatus Scatovivens sp. | reverse complement strand
ATTATTTTTTTACAATTTCGTAATATTTTTAACAAAAAAAACACATTTTTTTATAGTTTTTATTTGAATATTTCTATCATATATTGTATAATAGAAATGAAGTTTATTATTCGTTTATGAATAGATTGGAGGTTTATATGTGGCAAGTATGGTTAATCATAGCTGGAGCATTTGTAATCCTTGAAATTGCAACTATGGGATTTTTAGTTTTCTGGTTTGCAATGGGTGCTTTAGTAGCAATGGTTTTAAGTTTCTTTGTTGATAATGTAATTATTCAATCAGTTGTATTTTTAGTAGTTTCTACAATATTACTATTTGCAACAAAACCATTAGTAAACAAAATTATGCCAAAAGAGTCTTTTGTAAAAACGAATTCTTATTCTATAGAAGGAAAAGTTGGAAAAGTAACTATTGATATCGAACCAATTGAAGGTAAAGGTCAAATTAAAGTTTCTGGTGAAGCATGGTCTGCTAAATCTGCCGACGATACATATATTCCTAAAGATACAGAAGTTGTTATTGAAAAAATCGAAGGCGTAAAAGCAATAGTAAAACCATTAAAATAAAAAAATAAAATTTAGGAGGAATTTATAATGGGATTTATTTTAGTATTACTTATTTTAGTATGTATTGTTGCATACAACACAATTAAAGTTGTTAGACAATCAGAAGTGTACATTATTGAAAGATTAGGTAGATTTCATAAAGTTGCCGATGCAGGTCTTACAATAATCATACCATTTTTAGATAAAGTACGTTCAGTTGTTAGTTTAAAACAACAAACAATGGATATTCCACCACAAGGTGTTATCACATCAGACAACGTTACAATCACAATTGATACTGTTGTGTTCTACAAAATCACAGATCCAGCAAAAGCTGTTTATGAAATTCAAAGTTTGAAAAAAGGTATCGAATACTTAGCTATCACAACAATTCGTGATATCGTAGGTAAAATGGAATTAGATGAAACATTCTCTTCTAGAGATCAAATCAATGATAAATTAAGAGTTATCCTTGATGAAGCAACAGATCCTTGGGGATGTAAAATAGACAGAGTTGAAATTAAAGACATTACTCCACCAGCAGACATTAGAGATGCGATGGAAAAACAAATGAACGCAGAAAGAAATAAAAGAGCTTTAATCCTTGAAGCAGAAGGAGAAAGACAATCTGCAATCACTCTTGCTGAAGGTAGAAAAGAAGCTGCAATCTTAGATGCAGAAGCTGATAGAGAATCAAGAATTAGAAGAGCTACTGGTGAGGCCGAAGCTATTAAACAAGTTGCTGAAGCTAAAGCACAAGAAATTCAAAGAGTTTATGATGCGATCAAAAAAGCAAATCCAGATGAAAAATTAGTTCAATTAAAATCTTTAGAAGCATTACAAGAAGTTGCTAAAGGTGAAGCTAATAAAATATTTATACCATTTGAAGCTACTCAAGCTCTTAGCAGTTTAGGTGCAATGTCAGATGTTGTAAAAAATGATAAAAAAGCTCCAAAAGCTTAATCATAAATAAAAAGAACTGAAGCAATTCAGTTCTTTTTTTATTTAATAATTTCGTTCTTTCTTCACAATTTCTTCTAAAGAATCTATTAAAAATTTCGTTTCTTCTAATGTATTATCTTTTCCAAAGGTTATTCTTAAACTACTTTTGGCAAGTCTATTTGTTACTCCTATTGCCATTAAAACATGTGATGGATTTAAAAATCCTGCACTACATGCAGACCCACTCGATGCACATATTTCTTTTTTATCTAATTCTTTAAGCAATTTACTTCCATCAACTCCATAAAATGACACATTTGCATTTCCTGGTAATCTATTTTCTAATTCTCCATTTATTCTAATATATGGAATTTTATTTGTAATCTCCTTTATATAATAATCTCTCAAGAATTTTATATGTTTATTATTTTTTTCCATGTCATTATTAGCTAACTCTAATGCAATTCCTGTTCCAACAATTCCAGGAACATTTTCAGTTCCAGCTCTTTTATCTCTTTCTTGATGTCCACCATCTTGAATTCTTATAAATGGTATATTCTCATTAATATATGAAACTCCTACTCCCTTTGGCCCATAAAATTTGTGAGCAGACAATGATAATGCACCTATTTCATATTCGTTAACATTAATTTTCAAATTCCCAACAGCTTGAACTGCATCTGTATGAAAATATACACCATACTTTTTTGCTATTTTTGAAATTTCTTTTATCGGCTGTATTGTTCCAATTTCATTATTAGCAAACATCACACTTATCAAAATCGTATTTTTATTTATCTTTTTTTCTAATTCATTTAAATCTATTATTCCATTTTTATTTACACTTATATAACTAACCTTAAAACCAAATTTTTCTAAAAATTTACATGTATTTAAAATTGCAGGGTGTTCTATTTGAGAAGTAATAATATGATTTCCTTTATTTGAATTAGCAAATGCAATTCCTTTTAGTATCATATTATCACTTTCACTTCCACCGCTAGTAAAATAAATTTCATTTACTTTAGCACCTAATATATTTGCAATTTTTAGCCTATAAATATTTATAATTTCTTTATTAATTTTTCCTATACTATATATAGAAGATGGATTTCCAAAATTTTCACAAAAATAAGGAAGCATTCCTTCTAACACTCTTTTATCTACTGGAGTTGTTGCTGAATGATCAAAATATTTTACGCCCATATTTTCTTAACCTCAATTTAAAAAATAATTCTTTATATAATTATATGAATTATCTTTAAAACTGTGATTACCAATAAAAAAATCTCAAGATTAATCTTGAGATTCCCATCTTTTTATTTTTATATCTTTATACTTGTTTAAAATTTCCATATATTTTGGATACTCTTCTTCCCAAAGAGCATCAGGAACTTTTCCAAATGCATCAAATATTGTATCTGCTTCTTGTAAAAATAGAACTTGTTGTTGAGGAGTAAGCTGATCATATTTTATTGAAAATGCATATAATTTATTTAAAGTATCATTTGCTTTTATAAATGTTACGAAATCTTTTACTTCCATTCCTGCCATTTTTATTTGAAAAATAGCTAAAAGTGTTAAGAATAAAATTATTGTAATTAATATACATATTACTACTATTGCTATCAAAAATAACACCTATCTTTCTTTTGTTAAAACTAAACCGATTATAACATATAGTATTTTTTTAATCAATATCTTGTTAAATTTTTATTATATTGATATTATAATATACGTAATTTATTTTTAAGAGGTATTTATGAATAACCAAAAATTTTATGATATAAAAAAAGCCGGATTAGCCCGGAATATTAGGAAATATATTTTTATTAGTAATAAAAGGTTTTATTGGCGTTCTTACTAATAGTAGATCTATGATTGCAGATAGTGTTAATAGTGCATCTGATATAATAGCATCTCTTATGACATTTATTGGAAATAAAATTTCAAGTGAACCCAAAGACAAAGATCATAATTTTGGACATGGTAAAGCAGAATATATTTTTTCACTTTTTATTAGTATTACAATGATTCTTGTTTCACTTAAATTATTAGCAAGTTCAATAAATTCTTTATTAACAAAATCTTATTTTGAATTTTCTTGGATGCTAGTTATAGTTTGTATTTTAACGATCATAACAAAATTTATTTTATTTATTTATACAAAAAAATTATATATAAAATATGATAATATTCTTTTAAAATCTAATTATATAGATCATAGAAATGATTGCTTAGTTACAACTTGTACATTAATTTCAATACTATTTGGATTACTTGGAATTTATTGGGTTGACGGTTTAGTAGGTATTGGTATTTCAATATGGATATTAATTACTGGAATTGGAATATTTATTGAAAGTTATAATATTTTAATGGATATTTCTTTAGACGAAAAAACAAAAGAAACAATTATGGAACTAGTAAAAAAACATAAAGATATAAAAAATTGTTATAACTTATATTCTGCTCCAATTGGGTATAAATATTTAGTGGTATTTACAATTGCTGTTGATGGAAATATGAGCACTTACGATAGTCATTACTTAGCAAACCTTTTAGAAAAAGAAATTGAAAAAATTGATAAAGTAGATAAAGCTGTTGTTCATGTTCATCCAGATAATATGGATTATAAAAAAAGAGACATTAAATAAATGTCTCTTTTTTCTTTAAACAAACCACATCATTTTCAACATAAATATAATTTTTTTCATTCTTCTTTATTTTCCCATCTAGAATTAATTCTGCAATTCTATTTTCAACATAATTTTGAATTGCTCTTCTTATTGGTCTTGCACCATAATTATTATCAGTTCCTTTTCTTTCAATTAAATCTCTAACACTATCATCAATTGCAAAAAAATAATTTTGCATGTTTAATCTTTTTAAAACTTTATTTAAACTGAAATCTATAATTTTCCTTATTTCATTTTTATTTAATTTATGGAATATTATTAACTCATCAATTCTATTTAAAAATTCGGGTTTAAATTCTTTTTTCACTTCATTTAAAACATTACCTTTTATTTCTTTATATTCTTCTTCATCAGAAAAATTTTCTCCATTGGAAAATCCTAATTTTTTCCTTTCTGTTATTAACTTTGCCCCTATATTAGATGTCATTATAATAACCGAATTTTTAAAACTAACAGTTCTTCCTTGACTATCTGTTAATCTACCATCTTCAAGTATTTGGAGTAATATATTCATAACATCAATATGAGCTTTTTCAATTTCATCAAACAAAATCACAGAATAAGGTTTTCTTCTTACCTTTTCTGTTAAAACATTTCCATCATCATATCCAACATAACCTGGAGGAGCACCTAATAATTTAGAAACAGAATGAGATTCCATAAATTCAGACATATCAATCCTAATCATTGAATTCTCATCTCCAAATAATGCTTCTGCTAATGTTTTAGTGAGTTCAGTTTTTCCAACACCAGTTGGTCCTAAAAATAAAAAAGAGCCTATGGGTCTATTGGGATCTTTTAATCCTACTCTATTTCTTCTTATAGCTTTTGATATTGCACTTATAGCTTCCTCTTGACCGACAACTCTATTATGCAATATATTTTCTAAATTTCGTAATTTTTCATTTTCACTTTCTGTTATTTTATATATTGGAATACCAGTCCATCTTGATATAATAAATTCAATATCTTCTTTTTCAATGTTAATTACTTTTTTATTATTTTTGTTTTTCCAATTTTCGTTTTCCTTTTCTAAACTTTCTATTAATTCTTTTTCTTTATCTCTTAAATTAGCTGCCTTTTCATAATTTTGAACATTTATTGCCTCTTCTTTTTCTGTTACAATTTTTTCAAGTTCCTTTTCCATCTTTTTTAAATACTCTGGTTCTACAAATGATTTTAATTTTACTTTACTTGATGCTTCATCAATTAAATCAATTGCCTTATCTGGTAAGAATCTATCATTAATGTATCTATTGGATAATTCAACTGCAGATTGTATTGCCTCATCTGTTATTTTCACATTATGATGAGCCTCATATTTATCTCTTATTCCATTTAAAATTTCAATAGAATCTTGAATTGAAGGTTCTTCTATATATACTGGCTGAAATCTTCTTTCTAGTGCTTGATCTTTTTCAATATGTTTCCTATATTCTTTCAAAGTTGTTGCACCAACAACTTGAATTTCTCCTCTTGCAAGTAATGGCTTCATAATATTAGCTGCATCTATTGCACCTTCAGCAGCACCAGCACCAACAATAGTATGAATTTCATCAATAAATAAAATAATATCTTGAGCTTTTTTTACTTCATTCAAACATTTCTTTACTCGCTCTTCAAAATCCCCTCTATATTTTGCCCCTGCAACCATAGAGGTTATATCTAAAGAAATTACTTTTTTATTTTTCAAGTTTTCTGGTATATTTCCATTAATTATTTTTTGTGCCAAACCTTCAATAACAGCAGTCTTTCCTACACCAGGTTCACCAATTAAACATGGATTGTTTTTTATTCTTCTTGATAATATTTCTATTACCCTATCTGTTTCTTCATTTCTACCTATTACTGGATCTAATTTCCCTTCTCTAGCTTGTTTAGTTAAATCATTTCCGAATTGATTTAATGCCTGTGTTGAATTATGATTTGTATTCTCAGGCATTTTCTCCGAATTTACCTCATTTAACATTTCTTCTAATTCATTTAGTGTTTTTGCAATATCTGTATATAAATCTTCTGGATTAACATCAAGTTCAGCAAGAATTCTTATTGCTAAACTATCATTTTCTCTCATTATTCCTATCATCAAATGTTCTGTGCCTATGAAATTAGAACCTAATTTCTTTGCTTCATGATATGCATTTTCTAAAATTTTTTTAGTTCTTGGTGTAAAACCTAATACTGAAAAATTACTTTTCATCCCAGCACCTAAAAATTCTTCTATTTTATCTAAAATATCTTCTGCAGTTATTCCTTGATTTTCTAAAACTTTACTTGCTACTCCATTTTCTTCACAAGCTAATCCATACAAAACATGCTCAGTTCCAATATAACTATGTCCTAAATCTAAAGCCAATTCATTAGCTAATTCCAAAACTTTTTCTCCACTTTTTGTAAATTTATATACCATAAAAAAACCTCCAAGAAAAATATTATTATTAATATACTCATTTTCTGTATATTTTAAACTAACATTTTTCAAAATGGAGGTTTTATTATTATTTAATTTTTAGGTAATCTTATTGTAAATACAGTTCCCTTTGGATTATTATGACTAACTTTAATTGTTCCATTATGCGCTGAAACTATCATATTAGCTATAGAAAGACCTAAACCGCTTCCACCAGTTTCTCTATTTCTAGCAGCATCTTCTCTATAAAATCTTTCAAATATTCTTTTTAGACCCTCTTCGCTTACTCCAATTCCTGTATCTTTTACTTCAATAACACATTTGTTATCTTTTTGATAAGTGCATATTTCTATTTTATCATTTGTTTCTGTATATTTAATTGCATTATCTAATAAAATTATCATTAATTGATAAATTTTATTTGTATCAACTTTCACATCAGATTTATAATTCAAATTCAAAATAATAGATTTTTCTTCAATCTCTGCTACTTCCATATAAGGAGATACTATTTCTTTTATATAATCATCTATATTTATGCTTTCTTTTTGTAAATTTAATTTTTTATTATCAGCTCTAGAAAGTTGTAATAAATCTTTTACCATTTTAGATAATCTTTTTGTTTCATTTAAGGTTAGAACAATATCTTCTGACTTATCTAGAATTTTACTATTTGGTTCTTGTAATAATAATTCTTGCTTAGCTTGTATTATTGTTAATGGAGTTCTTAATTCATGAGAAACATTTTGAACAAATTCCATTTGTTTATTAATACTTTCTTTTAACGGTTCTATTGTTCTTCTTGAAATATAAAAACTTACAATTATCGATAAACCTGTTAAAACTACAATTGCATACATAATTATTTTAAAATATCCATCTACTAATAATTGTTCTGTGTCTACATTTATTAATAATTGAATATACTTATATTGAGAGTTCTGTTCTGATGGTACTTCAATATTAAGTCCTCTATAATTAAAAGTTTTTAGAACAGTTTCATCATAAATTTTATCCATATTTTTCTTATCAAAATTAATTCCACTAGCAAATTCTGATATTCCACCAAATCCATTATTAACTATATTTCCGTTTTCATCTCTAAAAATAACCGTTATGTTTGGATTTATTATATTTTTAATTATTTCTTGTCCTCTTTGTTCTGTTATATTTTCTTTAAAAAATATTATTTCTGGAATATCAAATATAGACTCACTTTCTCGAGAAAATTTATCAAATTCTAATATTTGATTTTTAGCTTCTATCAATCTTTGATCAACAGAAGAATATACTGTTGTTCTAATCATGAAAAATAAAAACAAACCAAATATCATAAACATAGTAACCAAAATCGCTATATTTGAAATTATTAACTTTAATAGTTTAAACTTTAATCCTTCTTTTTCTTCCATATTACCTTCTATTCAGACCAAATATATCCAACACCTCTTATTGTTTTCAAGTATTTGTCATAACCTACTTTTTTTAATTCTTTTCTTAAACCACTTGCATAAACTTCAATTACATTTGCTGTTGTTTCACTATTGAATCCCCAAATCTTATCAAAAATTTGCTCTTTTGTTATTATAGTATTTTTTGAATTTATTAAATATTCAAGCATATCAAATTGTTTTCCTTGAAGCATAAATTCAGTATCATTTACTGTTATTTTTCTATTATTTAAATCTAATTTTAAATCTTTAAATTCAATTATGTTTTCCGAATAATTTCCATTGGCTCTTCTAATTAATGCTTCAAGTCTCACAATTAATTCTTCTCTGTTAAATGGTTTTACTAAATAATCATCAGCACCCATTCTAAATCCACGTAATTTATCATTTATTGCATCCTTAGCAGTTAATATTAAAACCGGTGTAAAAATTTTTGAATTTCTTAAATTACTAAGTACTTCATAACCATTCATAATCGGGAGCATTATATCCAAAATTATTGCATCATAAATACCTTGTTTAGCATATAATAAACCTTCTTCTCCATCATATGCATGATCTACTTCATATTTTTTTCCAATACATTGTTCAACTGTTTTAGCTAAAATTTTATCATCTTCAATAATTAAAATTCTCATATACTTCAGTCCTTTAATAACTTGATTTTATATTTAAAAAGGTATTACAATATATTATTCTATTGTAATACCTATAAAAAATTATTTATTCATTTGTATTATATATTAAAAAACTTAAATTAATCTTAAGAGTTTTTGTAATATTTGTTAACATTCAGAATTATAATCCGAATACTAATGTTGATATTGTAAAGAATAATAAAACAGATACTGTATCTACTACTGTTGTAAGTAATGGGGATGCCATTAATGCAGGATCAAGTTTTAATTTCTTTGCAAGTATTGGTAATATTCCACCTAATTGTTTTGCTAAAATTACAGTAAACATTAATGTTAATGAAACTGTAAATGCTATTTTAGCATCATGATATTGAATCATTATTCTTGCACTATTTACAATAGCAAGCGTTAAACCTACAATTATAGCAACTCTTAATTCTTTCCACATTACTTTCAGTATATCTTTAGTTGCAATTTCATCTACTGCTAATCCTCTTATTGTAAGTGTTGAACTTTGTGAACCACTATTTCCTCCTGTTCCCATTATCATAGGTATAAATGCAACAAGTATTGGAAGTGAAGAAATTGCAGCCTCAAAGTTTTCTATAATTGCACCAGTAATCATTGATGAAATCATTAATATTAAAAGCCATACAATTCTATTTTTTGCATGTTTAAATGCACTTGTTTTTAAATAAGTATCATCAGAAGGTGCGATAGCTGCCATTTTTTCGAAATCTTCCATTGTTTCTTCTTGTAAAACATCAATAGCATCGTCAATTGT
>JAZQTI010000129.1:0-9679 GCA_045630665.1 Candidatus Scatovivens sp. | reverse complement strand
ATATCCTGCTTTTTCTAAAACACTTTTTGTTCTTACATATATATATTGAATATATGGACCTGTTTCTCCATTAAAATTTAATGCAATATTCCAATCAAATACTAAATCTTTAATAATTGTTGTTGATAAATTATTGAAAATGACAGCTCCAAGTCCAATTTTAGTTGCTTCTTCATGTTTGTTTTCCATATCTGGATTTTTTTCTTCAATAACTTTTTCAACTCTATCTATTGCTTCTTGTAATAGTTCATCGACTTTTATTACAGTTCCTTCACGTGTAGACATTTTACCAGTAGTTAATCTAACCATACCATAAGCAACATGTTCTAATCCATTTAAACATTTTTCTGAAATTCCTAAATGTTTTGCAACTTCAAAAACTTGTTTAAAATGAAGATTTTGTTCATAAGCAACAACATATAAACATTTATCAAAATCATAGTTTCTTGCTCTATAAAGAACTGCTGCTAAATCTCTTGTTGCATAAATTGAAGAACCATCTGATTTTTTTATAATACAAACGCCTAATCCTTTATCTTCTAAATCAACTATTTTAGCACCTTCAGAATCTTTTAAAGCTCCTGCTTGCTCAATTTTTTCTACAACTTCATCCATTTTGTCTGAATAGAACGCTTCACCATTATAAGAATCAAAACTTACACCTAACATTCCATAAATTTTTTGGAATTCTTTTAAACTTAAGTCTTTAAATTTATTCCACATTTCTACACAATATGGATCGCCTTCTTCAACTTTTTTGAAATTTTCTCTACATTTTTCTAAAACTGCTTCATCTTCTTTACAAAGTTTATTTATTCTAACATAAATATCCATACATTGATCAATTGGATTTTCTTCAAGGTTATATTCATTTCCCCATCTTTTATATCCTTCAATCATTTTACCAAATTGAGTTCCATAATCACCTAAATGATTTATACCTGTTGTATTATATCCTAGGTATTTATAAATTCTATATAATGCAGACCCAATAACTGTATTTCTTAAATGTCCTATATGAAAAGGTTTTGCAATATTTGGAGATGAATATTCAACTATAACATTTTTTCCTGCACCAGAATTATTTGCTCCAAAATTTTCCCCTGCATTTTCAATTTCTTTTAAAACATTTTCTGTTAATACTAATTTATTTATATAGAAATTTAGATATCCTCCTGCAATTTCTACTTTTTCTATATATTCATCAAGTTCGATTTTTTCTTTTAATTCAGCTGCAATTGCAGGTGGGGCTTTCCTTAATGTTTTTGCTAATTTAAAACATGGAAATGCATAATCCCCAAAATCTGTATTTGGCGGAATTTCGATATATGAAGTTACTTCATTTGCTTCTAATTCAGCGGCTTTTGAAATCTTTTCTCCTATGATTTTTTTAAAATCGATCATCAAAATCAATCCTTTCATTTATAATTTGCTTTGACTATAAATAAATAGCCAATTTTAATTTTTGGCTATTTTGTTTTTCTTAGTTTTACTAATTATCTTTATTATAATCATCATTCCAATCACACCTGTAGCAATACCTAAAGAATCAATATAAACATCTTTAAGTGCTCCACTTCTTCCAGGAACCATTAATTGATGTATTTCATCCATTATTGCATACCATACTCCTATTAGAATTGATGTTATTATTTTTCTTTTGTCACTCCATTCATATGTTGAAAATAAAGATATAAATAGTACTCCACCTAATCCATATTCACTAAAATGTGCCCATTTTCTAGCATATGGTTCTAACTCATCAACAAGTTTTTCATCTTTTATAAAAAATTCTACAAACTTTCTACTAAAACCTGAAGATTCTCCACCGTCTTGACTAGAAAATAAAAATATTAAAAAAGTCCAAAGTACTATTAGAATTATTAAAACAGTCCTTAATATCTTTACCTTTTTCATTTTTTTACCTTTCCTATTTTGCAACACTTAATTTTATAACTAAATCCATATTGTCATCATCAGCCACTTTGTTTTTTCTGATTGCACCACATTTTTTACATTTAAAAACAATTATATAACCTTTTTTGCTATTTGTTTCTAAACCTATTGGCTCTAAAACTCCGTGGCATGTTTCTGCTCTATCTCCTGGATTTACATCAACATGTTTTGAATGTAAGCATTTAGGGCAATGATTTCTACATGAATATCCAAGTTTTTCTACTTTTGCCCCACAATTCTCACATATAAATTCTTCATCTATAACTGTAAAGTTAGATAACATTTTTTCTCCTTTATATTTTATTCAAATATACTTCCACCAATAAATTCTCTTAATAATGAATTATTTGGTATTAAATCAGAATTCATAGTTTCGAAGTATTTTAATAAAACAATTAATCTTCTTGCTTCACTATATTCTCTAGAAGTTTTTGGTATTTCTTCTAATAAAGGCATTGCATATTGTTTTAATACCGCAAGTTCATATACAATTGATGAATTAAACATTACATCTGCTTCTTCTTGATATGGGAATATGTTTTTTTGTTCTCCTCTATTTACAGAATACCAAGTTTTTAAAGTATGTTCTGCAGTATAATTTCTAAAATTGTAATCTCTTACAATTCTTCTGATTAATCTTGTATCTGTTGTTGATATTCTATTGTAATAATCAATATTTAATACTGTTAAATCACTTATATATACTTTAAATTTATTTTCTCTTGGAATTAGACTTGTTAATTTATCATTTAAGCAATGTATACCTTCTATAATTAGTATTTCATCTTCTTTTAATTTTAATGTATTTCCTCTATATTCTTTTTTACCAGTTGTAAAATTAAATGTTGGAAGATTTACTTCTTTTCCATTTAATAAATCTACTAATTGTGTGTTAAATAAATCTAAATCTAAAGCTTCTATACATTCAAAATCATAATTTCCATGTTCATCTTTTGGATTATCTTCTCTTTCAACAAAGTAATTATCTACAGAAATTGTAACTGGTTTTATTCCGTTAATTTTTAAACTCATACCAAGTTTTCCTGCAAAAGTTGTTTTACCAGAAGATGATGGCCCTGCTATAAGAACCATTCTAACATTTCCATGATCTTTAATTTTTTGAGCAATTTCAGCAATCTTTTTCTCATGTAATGCTTCTGAAATTAAGATTAATTCTTTTTCTCCTTTTGGTTCTTTAATTTTTTTATTTAATCTATAAACAGTATTAATTTTCATTAATTTGTTTATTTCATCATATTCATCCATTGCAGAAACTAGTTTTAAACTTGTATCTGCATTTGGTTGTAATATATCTGGTTCTGCTAAACTAGGATATTTCACTAGAAATCCATCTCTATATGTAACTAAATCATAGATTTTTGCAAATCCTGTTGAAATTGGCATTGTTCCAAAAAAGTAATTATAATAATCTTCACAATAATATAATGAAACTTTATCTTTATCTATGTTAGTTTGCAATCTTCCCTTTACTGTTGCTTCTTTTTTGTAGAATTCTTCGGCTTCTTCTTGTGTCATCATTATTTTTGTTATAGGTAAATCTTTCTCAACGATTTCTTGCATTTTTGCTTTAACTTTAGAAATAACCTCTTCTGTAACATCCATATTATCTATAGTTCCAAACATTGCATTTGAAAGTTGGTAGTTTACTGTTAATAAAGCTTCAGGATAAACTTCTGAAAATGCTTTACACATTAAGAATAGTAATCCTCTTATATAAATAATTCTTCCATCTTTGTCTTGTCTATTAAAAAATTCAATTTCTCCATCTTCTGTTATTGGTGTTTTTAAAGATACAATTGAATTATTTAATCTAGCTGCAATTATTTCTTTTAGTTGATGATTTTCTATTTCTGTTTTAAAAGCATCACCCACTGTTGTTCCGTTTTCTATATCGTATATTTTATTTTCATAAGTTATTTTCATAAATTTCATCTCCTTTATTCTAGTAATTTTGTAATTGTAGTAATTTTAATATACAAAGTACATTATTATTCCACCAATAACCATTAATAAAAAACCAAACATTTTTAGACCTAATGTTGCTTCATTTTTATCTCCAAAGCTAAAATATTTTTTTACTATTGGTCTTGCATCATATATAAATTTTACTCCACATACTAGTGATAATATTCCTATAGTTAATAATAGTACTTTCAATTTAAACATCCTCTTTTTCTATTTAAAATTAGCATATATATTTTATTATTTTTATGGTAGTTTGTCAACCGCTAAACCTCTTATTTAGAGTAATTTCATACATTTTTCACATTTTAAATTTTATTATTTTTCTTAATATACAAATGAAATAGCTCGAGGGATTAATTCCCCCGAGCTTCCTCTTAGGCTGTGAAACGAATGGTTCGTCTTAGTAGACGCAGGCGGTCAGATCCCAAACGTACAGGTCGATCTGAGAGTCGCTGGACTCATGCAGAACAACAGCAAAATTGCTTTCGTACTCGATGATGAGCTTAGCACCCTTGTGCTCTTCTGCCATCAGGCAATCCTGGATATCAGCATAGCGCTGAGTATTGCAGGCACCCTTGAAAATCTGATGCACCAGCACCTTATCCACATTGGGATTGGTCTTGATGATGGTAGTCAGCAGACGGTAGGCAATCTTGTCATCACAGAAGATCTGGTTCACCATGATGGTGTTGGGGTCGCAACCCTCGGTATCGGTCGTGTAGACGACGCTGGGGCCGATCATACTCCAAAAACCGATGAGACGCTTGTCAGCATTCTCCTTGGAGAGAGCTTCTCCCACATTGTTGTTAGGGCAGTAACCTTCGCTTTCGAACTTTGCCATGATTTTCTTCCTCCTCGAAGTAATTAAATTATTCTGTAAGCGCTTATCAAAGACAATTGTCCAACTGACAGGAGTGAAGATTGAATTTTCAAAGAGCTTACACCTATATTATAGCATATTTCACATAATTTTACAATATATTAGTTATGTATACCTTGTTTGTGTTAAATTATTTTTATTTTAAACTCTAAATTTTAATTATCTATAAATAAAAATACACTTAAGAAAACTTAAGTGTATTTTTTATATTTCTATTCTATTTTTAAATTTCTCATCAACTAATTTCCTTAATGAAGCATTTTTTTCTTTTTCAAGTAATGGATCATCATCAATTATCTCCATTGTAATTCCTTGAACTTGTTTTAAAACTGAAATATCTTCGAATAGATTAGCAATTTTAAATTCTGGTATACCATGTTGTTTTGTTCCAAAAAATTCCCCAGATCCTCTTAATTCTAAATCTTTTTCAGAAATAATAAATCCATCATTTGTACTTGATATTACTTTCATTCTTTCTCTTATAATTTGTGAATTTCCTTGATATTTTAAAATACAGTATGATTGATATTCTCCACTTCCAACTCTTCCTCTTAATTGATGAAGTTGTGCTAAACCAAATCTTTCAGCATTTTCTATTATCATTATATTACTATTTGGAACATTAACACCTACTTCTATAACTGTAGTTGAAATTAAGATATCTATATTTCCATTTTTGAATTCTTCCATAATTGCATCTTTTTCTTTTTGTTTCATTTTACCATGCAAATATTCTACTCTCAAATCTGGAAATTCTTTTGTTTTATAATTCTCATATATTTCCATTACAGATTTAGCATCAATTTCTTCATTTTCTTCTACTAATGGACATACAACATAACATTGTCTTCCTTCTTGTACGTTTTTTGTAATAAAACTATTAACTCTTTGTTCCATACCTTTAGTTACTGCATAAGTTTCTATTTTCTTTCTATTTGGAGGCAATTCATCAATTATAGATATATCCAGATCTCCATATAAAATTAGAGCTAAAGTTCTAGGAATTGGAGTTGCTGTCATAACTAAAACATCTGGATTGTTTCCTTTTTCTACAATTGTACTTCTTTGTCTTACTCCAAATCTATGTTGTTCATCAGTTACTACTAATCCTAATTTATTAAATTTTACATTTTCTTCTAAAACAGCATGTGTTCCAATTAGAATATCTATTTCACCATTTTCTAATCTTTCAAGCATTTCTGTTTTTTTCTTTTTGGAAATTCCACTAATCAAAAGTTCACATCTTATTCCAGAGTCTTTTAAAATATCATTAAATGTTTCTAAATGTTGAGATGCAAGTATTGCTGTTGGTGCCATAATTACTGCTTGATATCCCGATTTAACAGCTTTATATGCAGCAATTAATGCAACTACTGTTTTTCCAGAACCAACATCACCTTGAAGTAATCTATTCATAGGTTTGGTAGATTCCATATCTTTGTCTATTTCTTCTAAAACTCTAATTTGTGCTTTTGTTGGTTTAAATGGTAATATATTTATTACATCTGACATTTTTGCATCTTTTGAAAATTCAATTCCTGGTTTCTTTATTTCATATTTATTTTTTAAACTCAAAAGAGCAAGTTGCATTGAAAATAATTCTTCAAATACTAAACGTTTTTTTGCCAAATTAAAATTTGCAAAGTTATCAGGAAAATGAATTTGTTTAATTGCAGTATTATAATCATATAGGTTGTATTTACTTAAAATATAATCTGGTAAAGTTTCTTCTAACTTTCCTTGGACTTCATTTAATCCATTTTCAATTATTTTTCTAATTGTATTTTGGCTCAAATTATATGTAAGAGGATATATAGGAATTATTTTTCCTGTATTTCTATTTGAAGATTCTAATTCATATACAGGTGATTGCATTTCTGGTTTACCATATTTTTTAGAAACTTTTCCATAGAACTTATATCTTTCATTTTGTTTAAATGTATTTTTTAAATATGATTGATTATACCATGTTAATTGACAACTGCCAGTTTCATCTCTAACAATCAACTTACATAAAGTTAGATTACCTCTTATTCTAACTTCATTCATTCTTCCAACAGGGTAAGCACATATTAAAGCTTCTTCACCATCTTCAAGTTCAGATATGTTTTTTGCTTTACCTCTATCTTCATGTTCTCTTGGAAAATATGTTATTAAATCTTTTAAATTATAAATCCCTAATTTGTTTAAAAGAGTAGCACGATTAGGTCCTACTCCTTTAATAAATTTTATTTCTTTTTCTAAATCAACCATGATTACCTCTATAAATTAATCACATCATCCCTATTTAAAGGTTGTTTTGATTCTTCTACTTTTTCTGCTATTTTTTTAATGTTTTCTTTTTCTTCTTTAGTATATTTTTCTGATTCTTCTATTTCAAAAAATCTAATTAATGAATTTGCCCATCCAGTGTGAACTAATTTTGTAACTCCTGGTACTTTATTTTTCTTCATGTTTACTAAATGTGTTTGATTCAATGTATTTTCTTTTACAATATTTTCTCTTTCAGATTCAAATACATCTTTATCAATTATATAAGTTGCATATCCATATGCTGGAACATTTCCTTTTGCATATAATTTTTCCGTTATATAAACTCCTTCATTTGGAAGATAGAAAATTATTGTTCCATCTCTTAAATATTCTTGACTATATTCTTTATCTAATTTTGAAATTAAATGCCATCTTGTGAAAGGATCTGTTATTTGTCTTTTATCTACTATTGATGATATTTTATCTTTTTCCTCAGCTGGTTTGGCTTTTGTTTCACCTGTTCCTTGTATTTTTTCAGAATTGACTGGTTCTTTAAGCATTTTTATAAATTTTGCTCTTAATTCAGAATCCGTCTCATCATCTTTTGAAAATGTACTATAAATTAAAACTAATTTTTCTGTTTCTGAAAGGCTTCCTGATTTAAATACATCTTCTAACATTTTTGCTGTTAATGCTCCATTATCATATAAACGTCGAGCATCTATTGGTTTTAATTCTTTTGAAGCATATAATTGACTTACACCTTCCATTCCCGAACATTCAACTATAACATCAACATTTATAATTCCCCAATGATATAATTCAAATAGTCTACTTGTATCTAATAATTCATAAGATTGCTCTAATATTGCATATCCGTTTTCTTTTCTTCTATTTTCTGCTCTAGCATCTAAGGCTGTTATTTTTTCTGCATCTCCATCTGCTGCTTTTCTTTCTTCTTGTTCTTCCTTCGTTTCATCTACAACAAGCAATTTATAAATTTTTCTATATTTTTCAAATTCATCTTTTTTAGTATCATCTAGATATAATTCTACTAATTTTTCATTAGAAACAATTGTTGATAAATCGTCTTCTAATCCTAATTTGGCTGCATTTATATTTTCTAAAGTAATTTTTCCAGAAAGATATAATTCTAAGATATTCTCTTTTTTTATTATTCCATTTTGCATTAATAATACAAATTGTTCATCAGAAAAATCATTTTTGAAAGTTAATAACTCTTGAAATTCATTTTCTGATAAAATTTCATTTTGAATAAAATAACTTAATGCTTCTGGATTATTTCTTACTAAGATTGCTTTTTCTTCTATTGTTAAATTTAGTTTTTTAGTAAAGTCTTCTTTTGATAATGTATTTAATGGAACATTTCCAAAAATGATATCTTCTATTAAATCACTTTTGGCTTGATAATCATAATATACTCCATTAATAAATCCGTCAGAGTATTCTTCCAATGTAGAGAACACTTGTTTTATGCTTATTTTTTTGCCATTACCTCTTTTTGATATGAAGCTTGATTTCTTTCTTTCTAGTAAATAATCGGCTTTTTTCACAAAAGTCTTAACTTTATCAAGATCTTCAATTAAAAATGTTGAAAAATCAGACGCAAATCTTGAAAGATAATTATTAGCAGATAATACAAGCATTTTATCTATATCCATACAATAAATGAATTTTTTCATCATTCTTTCAAATTCTTCTCTGCTAAAATCATATTCTTGACTCAATTTATCATCATCTATTATATCGTCATCATTTTCAATTTTTTTATATAACTCTGTTCTTAAAACACTCGCTAAATTTGGATATTTGCAAACATCAATCAAATCATCTGGATTCAAATGTTTTAATACTTCATCTAAACCAATTGTTTCTTCAACTCTATCTAATTTTTCTTGTACTTTTGCTTCTTTTTTCTCTCTATGCGATGTATTTCCTATATAATCTTGTGAAAATACAAGCTTTATATCTTCTGGTGTGCTTCCTACTTCTATATCTATTGTATCTATATCTTTTAATAAATCTCTAGCTGTAATAAAAGCTCTTCTTTTATTGTTAGTCTTTGGATCAACGTATATATTTTGTTTTGTTTGCTTTTGTGGTCCTAATATATCTTGTCTTTTAGTTTCTTCTATGTCTTTTTCTAACAATCTAGCAATATGCAAAACATATACTTCTTTATCAAACAATTCCTCATGATTACAAATCCAGTCTTGGATATCTGAAATTATTCTTCTCGTTGTTAGACCATTTTCAAATTCCACTTCATCCTCAACTGAATTCTCTGATAATTTGTATGTAAATCCAAATTCATCGATAGAAAGAGGAAAACCTATTCTTTTTATTATTTCTCTCATACTTAATTTATTTATATTTGATATCATATCTAATTCCCTTTATTTTAAATAATTATAAATTTTTCCTACTTCCTTTTTAAAAGGATTTTCATTTACAAAAATCTCTTTATTTTTGATATCATAAAAGAATCTCTCTCTTTTGGAATCATCTTTTGTAAGTAAAACTGCAATAGATTTTGTATCATCACAATTTATTAATTCTATAACTTCATCAAAGTTTTCTGTA
>JAZQTI010000128.1:0-20962 GCA_045630665.1 Candidatus Scatovivens sp. | reverse complement strand
TGCTTCTTGTAATTCCTGAAACAGTAAATCCATTGAACTACGAAAAAAGTTGACCTCCCTATAGCTAAAGCTATATCCGTTTCTTTTTGCATGCATACTTTCTTTGTCCACAAATCCAACATCTTGTTTTTCTAAATAAACTACTTGTTTATTTTGTAGTTCTTCAGAAAATTTCAAATAATCTTTCATTTCTGTCAAAATTCCTGGAACAATTTTATTTTTTTCCACTAAATCTTTCATTAAGTGTTTATTATCTTTTGTTATATTTTCAGCTCTTGCTTTTATTTTTGCAATTTCATCTATAAATATTATTGTTTCATCTTCTAAATAATTTAATAATGTATCAGTTTCGGCATAAAAAGAATCAAAATATTTATCAATTTTAGTTAAAAAATCACCATTTTTTATTTGATATATATCCTCTTTTACTTTTTCTTTCACTGAATTTGGATAAATCTTATCCCCAATTCTTTCGCAAACTGTGTCTACATCATCTGCTAATAAAAATTCATATGATGGATATATTTCTATATCTTCTAGCATATTAACAGTTCTTTGAGTCGCTAAACTGAATTTTCTAATTGAATCTATTTCATCTCCCCAAAATTCAATTCTAACACCACTATTAACAGAGGTTGCAATATCAACAATTCCACCTCTAACACTAAATTGACCTTTTCCTTCGATAAGATCATATCTTTCATATCCTAGTAGGACTAATTTTTCTTTTAGTTCTTCTAAATCTACAGTATCTCCTACTTTTAATTTCATAACATTTTTGTATAATTTTTCTTTAGTAATCATTTTTTGCATAGCTGCTTCTATTGTTGTTACTACTATTTTTTTCTCTTTTTTTACTAAAGCATTTAATACAGAAATTCTTTTAAATAATGTATCTTTACTCTCTGCTACATAGTCAAAACTTATTATATCTCTTTTTGGGAAAAATCTTACTTTCTCTCCAAAAAAAGCTAAATCCTTGATTATCTTTTTGGCTTGCATTTCGTTATAAGTAATAATACAAATAGGCTTTTCTGAATAAAACTTTGTCGAATAAGCCATATGGATTTTTCCTACATCAGTTAAACCAGATAGCATAATTGGTGTAGTTCCTTTATTAAGTGCAAATAAATAGTCATTAAACTTTTTAACATTTGGTACTGTTTTGATTAATGAATTCATTTTCTCTTCCTTTCTTATATTTATATATAATATATTACTTCTTAATATATTAAATTTAAAATACCACACTATTATATAATATTTAAAACTTAAATGCAATATTTCCCTAAGATTTTCAAGGATTTTTATATTATTTTAAGGAACAAAAAAAGACATCTTTTTTTAGATGTCTTTTTGTTTTTTATTTTTTAGAATGATGTTGTTTTTATATCTCCAAAAATCCAGTTCATAATATTTGTTACTTTATAGTTTGCAATATAATCAACTTCAATTCCTACTACAAAACCAACACTACGTGTTCCGTTATCAGATAATTCTACATGGCAATAATAATATGTTTCCGCATCACCATTTATTATTCTTGCTTCACTCCATTGTAAATTTGTTCCATCTGAATATCCTGTACCAGAGTATTGAGCGCCATGCATATTTGCAATTTGTTTTGTATATTCTTCTAATGTTATTGGATGATCCATCATATCTGGCATATAATATGTTATTTTCATGTTTGAATTTATAATTTCATTTGTTTCTCTATTTATACCTTGAGCTAATCCTGAAACTATTGTTGCTGGTTTTAAATTATCTTCAATTCCACTATATACATTTTTTATTACTTGAACATTCCAGTCAGATGGTACTCTAGTTTTTAATCCAGGTGTATATAATGTTGTCCAGTTCATTGATGAAGCATAATTATCTACGTTTTTTATTTCTTCTGAATTACTTGGTTTTGTATTTTCTTTATTATTGTTTTCTTCTTTAACTGTATTATCTTTAATTGGTGCTTCTGTTACTGTATTATTTGAATTATTATTGTTGTTATTATTTGAATTATGATTTTCTTCTGTTTTATCATGTTCAGGCACAGTTGTTACTGGTGAATTATTTGTTTCCTCTTTATCTGTTTTATCTTCTATGTATGTATCACCACTCATATCGTCAAAATTTACTATACGATATTTGAAGAATTCATAATTTGAATTTATACTTAATTCTAAAGTTGCTTCATATTTATCTAAACTTTCAATTGAATTTTCTAAATAATCAATATCACTTGCAAAACAGTAAATAAAGTTAACTTTGTAAATTCCATCTTTAAATTCTATATCTTTTACATCTAAGCATAATGCTGGTCCTAATCCATCACCTGCATCCCATGCATAGCATTTCTTTTCTTCATCAAAATATATTATAGAATACTCTAGTTTAATTGGATCTTCATAATATGTTCCACAAAGTTCTTCAATAGCTTTATGAACTTCTTTTATAGAATATTCGTTATCATCTCTAATTTGATAATCATCTTTTTCAAGAAGTTTTAACATTGCAAGTTCAACTAAAGTATTTTCTTTAAATTCTTTTTTTGACATATAATCTGCTACATTAAAAGAATCATAAGATAATAAATTTGCATATAATCCTAAAATCTCTTTTAATTCTATTTCAGATATTTTTTCAAGGCTTGAACCTTTAGATGTTAATACATCTATTTCTTTATTTTCTAAATCAATTTCTAATGATGCTATAATTTCTTCGTTTTGATCAAACATATCAAATTGTAGTTTTGATGTGTCATTTTTAAATCCTGTTAATTTTATTTCTTCTACATATGAAACACCAATTATATCTTCATCTCTATCTCCAGAATTTGCTTGTATTCCTAATAGTTCTTTTCTATCTCCTGTTATATCATATACAACATATTTTGTTGGACAATATTCTAATGGATTTGTTTCATCTAATTTTATTGTTAATGTAGCTTTATTTTCTTTAACTGCTAATTTATTTATTTGAATATTTAAATTACTTGCAACTTCTATTGGTTGATATGAAATTGTTATATCTTTATCAGACAAAATTTCATCTCTATCAGTTACAGTTTCTGAAGACACAAGATTTTTTATGATAAAGAATATATTGTTATATCCTTGTGTTGCAGCATATACATTTACTCCTAAAAATACTACAACTAAAGTTGCTACTATTGATAATATTTTCTTTCTTCTAAACTTTTTATCTTTTGCATCGTTAATGTTTACGACTTTTTCGTTAACATTTGATTTTTCTTCCATTTTTATTTCCCCTTTTAAAAAATTATTAAATATATCATCTGCTTTTTTTGATATTAAATCATCCTCTTGTAATTTGCTTTTTATATAAAAATCTTTTTGATTATCCAATGCGTTCACCTTCTTCCTTCTTCAATATCTCATACATTTTGTCTCGCGCTCTTGCTAATCTAGATTTCACTGTTCCTTCTGGGATGTTAAGCATTTCGGAGATTTCTTTTACTGAGAATTCATCATAATAATATAAAACTGTAACTAATTTTAAATCTTGTGATATTTCATTCAAAGATTTTTCAAGAATTGATTCTTCTTTGTATCTGTCATAATAAACTTCATCAAATTCTGTTTCCATTTTTTCATTTAAAGATACGATCTTTTTATTTTTATTAATTATGTCATAACATTTATTAATAAGAATTCTTGTAATCCATGTTGAAAAATATCTTTCTTCTTTTAATGTGTCAAAATGTTTATATGCACTCATTAATGTTTCTTGGATTGCATCACACACATCATCATCATTTTTTAAAATAGCCATACCTGTTTTATATAATTTGACTCTTACAGTATTAATAAGTCGTTCAAAAGCTTCCGGATTGCTATTAACAGGCTCATTTACTTCTCTCATTTGTTCCTCCTCACCTATTAGACATATATTTTTTTTAAAAGGTTCCATTTTTTTAAAAATTTTATCATATTTTTATATTTTTTTCTACTTTTATATTTTTTTCTTTAATAAATTTTATTATTTTTATAAAAAAATAAAAGCCAGCCCCTTAACAGAGGCTAGCTTTTAGCTTTATACAATATGCTGTTTTAGCTTTATATCATTTCTGCATACATATTAAGGTTTCTTTTTTATTTTTTTCTAGCTTTTCTCCCATCCTTCTTTTTCCTCTTGCATCCTTTCCTTGACCATTTTGTTAATCTGGCATCCGAGCACAAAAATCACGAATACCAAAATGGCAATGACGATCAGCAAGGCAACAATAATGAACTTTGCCATAGTTAACTCCAAATTACCCATACTTTTCCTCCTCTTTTGTTGTCTCTCTTTTATGTTATTAGTATGCAGAATTTAACTAACAAGATTAATATATGCTGTGCCATGATAATTATATGTATAAAAGCAAAAATAACAATTAACAGATTATATTCATAATTCTCTTGCTAATTTCTGCTTGTGATTATTGATTATAACACTTTACATAAAAATAATCAACTCTCATTTTTTAATATTTATTATAAGTTTTTTGAATATTTTATATTTTTAAGAATATATATTAATGTAGTCTTGGAGGTCTTATGAATTTTTTTGTAATAAATTTAAAGAAATATTTTTTCTCAATGTTATTTTTTATATTCACAATTTCACTTTTAATCTTTTCTGAAAATAATTTACTTGCCGCTCAAAATGGAATTATGCTTTGGTCAGCAAAAGTTTTACCTGTTTTATTTCCTTTTTTTATAGCAACAGAAATTTTATGTAGTACAAACTTTTGTTATATTTTAGGTAATTTATTAAAAAGCTTTATGAAACCTTTTTTCAACGTTCCTGGTGAAGCGGCTTTAGCAATTATTCTAGGCACAATAAGCGGTTCTCCTGTTGGAGCAAAAACTGTTTGTAACTTAAAAAATCAAAAAATAATATCAAAAATTGAAGCTGAAAGGCTTATTGCTTTTACAAATAATTCTGGTCCTTTATTCATAGTTTCAACTATTGGCTATTCATTATTTAAGAATAAAACTCTAGGATATATTCTTTTATTTTCACATATTTTATCTGCATTAGTTGTTGGTCATTTGTTTAAATTCTGGAAAAAGGACAAACTTGATATAAATTACAATGAAATAAAATTTAATAGTAAACAATCTCCTATAAAAATTTCCGAACTTGGTGAAGTATTAAGTAATTCAATTAAAAATGCAATTACAACACTTTTATCTATTGGTGGTTTCATTGTATTTTTTTCAATTCTTATATCTACACTAAATTCTTTGGGAATTATTCAATTATTAAAATCAATCTTAGAATTATTTCATATTCCACCAAAAATATCTGAAGCATTTATAATTGGAAGCCTAGAATTAACAAATGGTGTTGAACTTTTTGGAAATTTATATTCTTCTTTTCCTTTAGTAAGTTTATTGTTTACCTCTTTTTTAATTGGTTTTGGTGGTTTTTCTGTATTACTACAAGTATATAGTATTATCTCTAAAGAAAACATTTCTATAAAACCCTATTTTTTAGGCAAACTTCTTCAAGGTATTATTTCTTCAATTATTACTTATTTAATAATATAAAAAAGAGCAACTTTTAAAAGTTGCTCTTTTATTTTTTATTCTCCATCTAATTTATATTTTTCTCTTGCAACATAATGTGTATGTAATAACTCATGAGCTTTATGACTTCCTGGTTTCTCAAAATATTCATCATATAATTTTTTGATAACAGGATTTTCATGAGATTTTCTAATAACACTCTTTTCATCAATTGTATATAAAGCATTTGCTCTTTTACTTCTTATATCAATTGTTGCTCTTTCTTTAGAAGATCTAATTGGTTGACCACCACCCATTACACATCCTCCTGGACATGCCATGATTTCAACAAATTGATAATCAGCTTTTCCTGATTTTATTTCTTCCATTACTATTTGAGCATTTTTTAATCCAGAAGCAACTGCTACTTTAACTTCTGTTCCGTTTAAATTTAATGTAGCTTTTTTGATTCCTTCAGCTCCTCTAACAGGTTCATATTCTAATCTATCCATAGAATTTCCTGTTACTATTTCATGAACAGTTCTTATAGCAGCTTCCATAACACCACCTGTTGTTCCGAAAATTGCTCCTGCTCCTGTTGCTTCTCCCATTGGATCATCAAATCCATTATCTTCTAGATTTACAAAATCAATGTGAGCTTGTTTTATCATTCTTGCTAGTTCTCTAGTTGTAATAACACTATCTACATCATTTATCATTTCTTCTCTAGAGCTTTCGAATTTTTTAGCAACACAAGGCATAACTGAAACAACATATATTTTACTTGGATCAATATTATTTTTCTCTGCAAAATATGTTTTTATAACTGCACCAAACATTTGGTGTGGCGATTTACATGAAGATAGATTTGGAATTAATTCTGGATAATTTAATTCTAAATATCTAACCCATCCTGGACTACAAGATGTAATTAATGGTAATGTTCCACCATTTTGGAATCTATCTAAAAATTCTGTTCCTTCTTCCATAATTGTAAGATCTGCTGCTGTATTTGTATCAAATACTTTATCAAATCCCATTGTTTTTAATGCTGTTACCATTTTTCCTGTTACATTTGTTCCGATTTCCATTCCGAATTCTTCACCAAGTGCAACTCTTACAGCTGGTGCTGTTTGAACAACAACGTATTTTTCTGGATCACGAAGTGCTGCCCATACTTCTTTTGTAGAATCTTTTTCTTTTAAAGCTCCTACAGGACATGCTTCAATACATTGTCCACAGAATGTACAGTTAACATCATTTAAACTTTTATTTGCATATGTTGAAACTGCAGATGTAAATCCTCTATTTGCTGAATCGATAGCTCCGATTCCTTGAACTTTTTTACATGTTGCAACACATCTTCTACATAATATACATTTATTAAAATCTCTTACGATTGCTGGTGATAAGTCATCTATTTCATGAACATTTCTTTCACCTTTATATCTTATATCATCTACATAGAATTGTTGAGCTAATTTTTGTAATTCGCAATTACCATTTCTTGTACATGTTAGACATTCTCTATCATGATTAGAAAGAATTAAATCTAAAACAACTCTTCTAGCTTCGATAACTGTTGGTGTACTTGTATTTACAACCATTCCTTCTTCTGCTTTTTGAATACATGCTGTAGCTAATCCTCTTCTACCTTCGACTTCTACAACACACATTCTACAATCTCCAACTTCATTTACATCTTTTAAGAAACAAAGTGTTGGAATATCTATATTAGCTTTTCTTGCTGCTTCTAATATTGTTGAGCCTTCCTCAACTTCAACATTTTTTCCATTTATAGTTAAATGTATCATGTTTATCTCCTTTCAAATTTTTGGATTAATAAGATTTTACTAATTTTTAATAGCGTGGAATGGACATTTTGTAATACATGTTCCACATTTAATACATTTTTCTAAATCGATTACGTGTGGTTGTTTAATATCACCAACAATAGCATCAACTGGACAGTTTCTCTTACATAATCCACATCCTTTACATAGTTCAGGAACGATTGTAAGTTGCATTAATGCTTTACATTCTCCTGCACTACATTTTTTCTCATTAATATGTTCTTCATATTCATTTCTGAAATATTTTAATGTGCTTAATACTGGGTTTGGTGCTGTTTGACCAAGTCCACATACAGATGCTGTTTGAATATTTTTGCAAAGAGTTTCGATTTTTTCAATATCTCCTTCTTCACCTTTACCATCTGTAATTCTTTCAAGCATTTCTAATAATCTCTTTGTACCAATTCTACATGGTGTACATTTTCCACATGATTCATCAACTGTAAATCCTAAATAGAATTTTGCAAGGTTAACCATACATTTTGAATCATCCATAACAATTAATCCACCAGAACCCATCATAGATCCTATAGCTTTTAATGATTCATAATCAATTGGTGTATCTAAGTGTTCTTCTGGAATACATCCACCTGAAGGTCCACCTGTTTGAGCCGCTTTGAATTTTCTTCCGTTTGGAATTCCTCCACCGATATCATATACTATTTCTCTTAATGTTACTCCCATTGGAACTTCAACAAGTCCTATGTTCATAACATTTCCACCTAAAGCAAATACTTTTGTTCCTTTAGATGTTTCTGTACCGATACCGTTGTACCATTCAGCTCCATTTAAAATAATTTTTGTTATATTAGCGTATGTTTCAACGTTATTAATTAATGTTGGTTTTTGGAATAAACCTGCATTTGCTGGGAATGGTGGTTTTAATCTTGGTTGACCACGTCTTCCTTCAATTGATTCTAGAAGCGCTGTTTCTTCACCACATACGAATGCTCCAGCTCCAAGTCTAATTTCTAGATCAAAGTTAAATCCTGTTCCCCAAATATTTTCTCCTAAGATTCCATATTCTCTTGCTTGATCAATAGCTTTTTGGAAACGTTTAACAGCAATCGGATATTCAGCTCTTACATAAATATAACCTTTGTCTGCTCCTATTGCATAACCAGCAATCATCATAGCTTCAACAACATTATGTGGATCTCCTTCTAAGATACTTCTATCCATAAATGCTCCTGGGTCACCTTCGTCAGCATTACATGCTACATATTTTTGGTCACCTTCAGCCATTTTTGTAAATAACCATTTTTTACCTGTTGGGAATCCAGCTCCACCTCTACCTCTTAATCCAGAGTTTGTAATTTCATTGATAACATCATCTTGTGACATTTCAAATAAACATTTTTCTAAAGCTTTGTATCCATCAAATGCGATATATTCATCAATATTTTCTGGATCTATTACACCACAGTTTTGAAGTGCAATTCTTTTTTGTTTTTTGTAGAATGTTAATTCATCTAATTTTTTAACTACTGAATTATCAATATCTCTACATAATAATCTTTCTACTAATTCTCCATTTTGAATGTGTTTTTCTATAATTTCTTCACAGTCTTCTGGTTTAACCATTGCATAAAAAACATCTTCTGGTCTAATAATTACTATTGGACCTTTTGCACATAATCCAAAACATCCTGTTTGAATTACTCTTACATTCTCTATATTTTTTTCTTCTAATATTCTTCTAAAATTTTCGATAATTTTAGGAGATTTAGAAGATGTACAACCTGTACCATGACATACTAATATATGTTTTTCTCTAGTATCAGCTGCTGTATTTACTCTTAAGTCTAATTCTTTTCTTATTTCTTCTCTAATTTTTCTAATTTCCTCTAATGTCTTCATTATTTCGCTCCCTTCTAAAATTTAAAATATATAAACATTATTTGATTTTTATTCTTCATTCATATATTTATCTAAAACTTCGTCCATCATTTTTACAGTAGCTTTACCATAAACTTCTTCATTTACTGTAAATACAGGAGCTAAACCACAGGCTCCAATACATCTTGTTGCTTCTAATGAGAACTTACCATCTTTTGTTGTTTCTCCCACATCGATTCCTAATCTTTCTTTTGCTCTTTCTAATACATTTTCAGATCCTTTAACAAAACATGCTGTTCCCAAGCAAACTGCTATATGGTATTTTCCTTTTGGTTTTAAAGTGAATCTTGAATAAAATGTAACAACTCCATAAATTTCAGCCATTGGCATATTTAAATATTCTGAAATTGCCACTTGTGCTTTCTCTGGAACATATCCATAATAATCTTGTACTTCGTTTAAAATTTGAATTAAATTGTCTTTTGTTTGAACGTACTTATTAAGTATTTCTGTCATTTTTGGATCAATTCCGAGTACATCCTTCACATCTTGTATTCTCCATACTCACTAATTTTATGTTAGAATTTTCTAACATATCTCCTTTCTTATTTTATTTTTTAGGTTTTTAAACCTTAATTTTGAACACATCAGAATTAAAATTTCATTTTAATTATATGTACATTTTCTCTAGAAGATTATATCACATTAATTAGAAATATCAATTTCTTTTCAAGAAAAAAATGTGATTTTTTGACAAGTTTTCTTCATATTTTTCTATAAATTATTTTAATATTTTTCTAAAACTAAAAAAAGGTCAATTTTTAGTAAAAATACTAAAAATTAACCTTTTATTTATTCTTAAATAGTAAAAAATTTCACAATCATATCTATTATATTGAAACCTTTTGAAACTGCAAAAAAATGTATAAAAAATACCATTCCTAAAGCAATTACAACTCTTGATGCTATTGCTAAAAATTTTAATTTAAATTTATCTGAAACAACTTTTACCATAACTGCTATAATGATAATTGGTACAGCAACTAAATAAATCATTTTTTTCTCTCCTTTATCTTTTCTTGCACCACCATTATAGCACCTTTTAGCGATTATGTAAAGAATAATCCTTATTTTTCCACGTCTTCAAATGTAATTATTCAGTAAAATTACTAAATATAAATAAAACAAAAAGAGAGTAGTAAAACTCTACTCTCTTAAAAATTTCTTATTTATTTAAAAATGCTTTATAACCTTGATAAGCTTGATATACATCAAATTTACTTGTTATTTCATAAGGTGAATGCATTCCCATTACTGGAACTCCAACATCAACAACATCCATTCCTCTATTTGCTAATGTAAGGGCAATTGTTCCTCCTCCACCTTTATCTACTTTTCCTAGTTCACAAGCTTGATATCTTACTCCTGCTTCATCAAAAACTCTTCTTAATTCAGCAACAAATTCTGCTGGTGCTTCTGATGCTCCTGATTTTCCTCTTGCTCCTGTATATTTTACTAAACTCATTCCTCTATTTAAAAAGGCTGAATTATTTTTTTCAAATGCATTTGGAAAGTTTGGATTATAAGCTGCATCAACATCTGCTGAAATTGCTTGTGTATTTGAGAATGCTTTGTCTAATGAACTAGCTTTTGTGTTTCCTGTTTTTTCTAAAAGTTCTAAAGCAAAGCTATCAAAAATTCTTGTGTACATTCCTGTTACACCATTAAATCCAACTTCTTCTTTATCTGTAATTACACACATAGCTGTTTTCTTTGGATTTTGTGTATCTAATATAGCTCTTAAACCTGCATAACAACAAACTTTATCATCTTGTCCATATCCTGCAATTAAACTATAATCAAATCCCATACTTTTTGCTTTAAAAGCAGGTACTAATTCTATTTCTGAACTTGTAAAATCAACTTCTTTAATTCCATATCTTTCATTTAATAAATTTAATATATTTAATTTTACTTTTTCAGAAACATCATTTGAATCATATGGAATACTTCCTACTAAAACGTTTAATTCTTCACCTTGAACTCCATCTTTTAGTTTTCTTTCCATTTGTTCAGCTGCTAAATGTGGTAATAAATCTGATATTGTAAATATTGGATCTTCTTCTTTTTCTCCAATGCAAATTGTTACTTTTTCTCCATTTGGTTTTACTACTGTTCCATGAATACTCAATGGAATATTGGTCCATTGATATTTCTTTATACCACCATAATAATGTGTTTTTAACATTCCTAATCCACCATCTTCATATAATGGATTTTGTTTTAAATCAATTCTTGGAGAATCTCCATGAGCTGCAACTACTTTGAAACCATTTTCTAAATTATCTGTTCCTATTACAGCAGCATATAGACATCTTCCTCTATTTACATAGAAAACTTTATCTCCTGGATTTAAAGTTTCTTTTTCTGAAACATCAACAAAACCATTTTTTATTAATATTTCTTTTGAACTTTGTACTATTTCTTTTTCTGTTTTTGAGTTATTTAGATAGTACATATATTCATCTGCATATTGGAATATATTTTTTAATTCTTCATCAGATAAATTTTCCCATCCATTCTTTTTGTTTGTAAAAAGTTTTTCCTTTAGTTCTTTTCCATCAGTTTTTGACATTACGTTACCACCTTTCTTTTCTTATGTATATTATTTATCATTTATATAATTTCTATTATATTTTTCTTTGTTATTTTTTTATTTCCAATTACATATGCATCTTTAATCTTATCTACACATTCAATTGCTTTTTCTGGTTCATTTGCATGAACATACGCAAGAACATCTCCTACTTTTACTTCATCTCCGATTTTCTTGCTAAAGATTAAACCAACTCTGTGATCTATTGGATCATCTTTTTGTTTTCTTCCAATACCTAATTCAAGTCCTGCTTTTCCAACTTTTCCTGCATTTAATTCTTCTACATAGCCTTCTTCTTCAGCAAGTACTGGCATTATTATAGGTGCTTTTTCGAATTTTTCTGGATTTTCCAAGTAAGAAACATCTCCACCTTGTCTTGCAACTAATTCTTTAAATTTTTCAAATGCTTTTCCATTTTCTATAACTTCCATTACTTTATATTTATTTTCTAATGGATTTGGATATAACCCAGATAAATTCATCATTTGGATAGCTAAATTCAAAATAACATCTTTAACATCTTCAGCCATTTTTCCTTTTAGAGCATGTATTGCTTCTACAACTTCTAAATTATTTCCAACTGAAAATCCTAAAGGTTCATCCATATCTGTTAATACACAAACAGTCTCTCTTTCAGCCCATTTTCCAATTAAAGACATCATTTTTGCTAATTTTTTAGCCTCTTCTTTAGTATCCATAAATGCACCACTTCCACATGTTACATCTAATACTATTGAACCTGCACCAGAAGCAATTTTTTTGCTCATAATACTTGATGCTATTAATGGAATACTATTAGTACAACTTATAGTATCTCTTAATGCATATATTTTTTTATCTGCTGGAGCCAAATTTAATGTTTGTGAAATTAAACTTATTCCTATTTCTTTTATATTTTTCTTAAATTCTTCTACACTTATATTTACATTATATCCTGGAATAGATTCTAATTTATCTATTGTTCCTCCAGTAATTCCTAGTCCTCTTCCGCTCATTTTTGCAACTGGAATTCCTAATGCTGCAACTATTGGAGTTAAAATTAATGTTACTTTATCTCCAACTCCTCCTGTTGAATGTTTATCTACAATATTATTTGAGATATCACTTAAATCTAACACATCTCCTGAATTTGCCATAGCAATTGTTAAAGCTAAAATTTCATCTTGTGTCATACCATTTATACAAATAGCCATTATTAAAGCTGCTGCTTGATAATCTGTAATATTTCCATTTGTATAATTTTCAATAAAATATTCAATTTCTTCCTTTGTTAAAGTATTATTTGTTTTTTTCTTTTCAATTATATCTAAAATATTCATATTCTACTCATCCCTTATTTTACAATTTCTAAAATTCTTGATTTCATATTAATTTTTTTGTTTGTTATTACAAATGCATCTTTTAAGTTTTGAGTTGTTCCGTTTACTTTTTTATCATCATCTGTATGAATATATGCAAGTGTTTCTCCAACTGTTACTGTATCACCTATTTTTTTGTTTATTGTTATACCAGCAGTTCTATTTATTTCACCTGTGTCTTTCATTCTTCCAGCTCCAAGGTATCTTGCTATACTTCCTACCATATCAGCATCAATTGATTCTACTGTTCCAGATTCATGTGATAATACAGGCATTATATATTTTGATCTACTGAATTTTTCTGGATCTTCTACATAAGACATATCTCCACCTTGGCTTGCAACTAGTTCTTTAAATTTCTCATATGCTTTTCCAGATTTCATTACTTCTTTAATCATTTGAGCATTAGCATTTAAATCTTTGCTTTCAGTTGCTAAAGCTATCATTATACTTCCTAATGCTTCAACAACATCTCCTAAATCTTCAGAAATAATCCCTCTTAAAGCCATTATTGTTTCTTTCATTTCTAGGTTATGTCCTATTGAATATCCAACTGGTTGATTCATATCTGTTATTACACATGCTACATCTTTATTTAGAGATTTACCTAATCTAACTAATAATTTAGCTAATCTTTTTGCTTCTTCATGAGTTTTTATATATGTTCCTCTTCCACATGTTATATCAAATACTATTTTATTACTTCCAGTTGCAACTTTTAAACTCATTAAACTAGATGCAATAATAGGTAAACTATTTTCACAAGCAACTTCATTTCTTAATTTGTATATTTTTCCTTCTGCAGGTGCAAAATTTAAACCTTGGTTCATTATACAAACATTAGTGTTTCTTAAATTAGTTTTAAATTCTTCTATTGATAAATCTGTTTTAAATCCAGGAATAGATTCTAATTTATCTATTGTTCCTCCAGAAATACCATATCCTCTACTTGATATTTTTGCTACTGGAATATCTAAAGCAGCAAGTATTGGCATTAAAAGAATTGTTGCTTTATCTCCAATTCCACCTGTTGCATGCTTATCAACAATATTTTCTGCAATATCACTTAAATCAATCATATCTCCAGATTCAGCCATTGCAACACTCAAGTGTAGAATTTCATCTTCTGTAAGTCCATTAATGTAAATATAGCTTAAAACAGTAGCAGCTTGTGCTTCTGTAATTTCACCTTTTACTAATTTTCCTACAAAATATCTTACTTCATCTTTTGTTAATTCTTTTTTCTCCCTTTTTTTGCGAATGATACTTTTAATATCCATTTTATTCTCATCCTTTCTTTAGTAAATTTATTTAACAAAATTTTTTATAAAACTTTTTCTATGTAAAATACATGGACCATTTTCTTTTATTACTCTTATATGTTCTGCTGTTCCATATCCTTTATGTTTTGAAAAGCCATATATTGGATATATTTCATCCCATTCTTTCATTATTCTGTCCCTTGTTACTTTAGCTATAATAGAAGCTGCTGCAATTGAATAATTTTTGGCATCTCCTTTTACAACTGAAATATATGGAATTCCTAATGTATCCATATTGTTTAATGCATCTACCATTATAACATCTGGTCTTTGTTTTAATCCTTCTAAAGCTAATTTTACTCCTAATTTTGTGGCATTTAATATATTGATTTCATCTATTGTTTTTTGATCTACAATACCTACACTGTAGCTTATAGCTTCTTCTATAATTTGTTCATATATTTTTTCTCTTTTCTTTTCAGAGATTTTTTTCGAATCATTAACTCCTTCAATAAATGAATCTTTTGGTAAAATAACTGCACCTACAACAACAGGTCCTGCTAACGGCCCTCTTCCTGCCTCATCTATTCCACAAATATATTCTATACTATTTTCATATAATTTGATTTCTTCTTCTTTTAATGCATTTAATCTTTCAATTTCTTTTTCTTTCATTTTTTCGCCTTCTAAATACTGTTTTTTAATTTATTATTTCACAAAAAGTGTATAATATTTCTTATTTTAATTTTAATTTAATTTTATAGGGTTATTATATCTATATAGGAAAAATTTTTCAACCTCAAATTGATTTTTTTCTTAATATTTCTATTGTATCTGAATATTTTTTAAGTTATTATATATTCAGATAAATTTATTACTTGGAGGTACATTATGAATAACGAAAACAATTATGATTTTTCATCAGAAAATAACCCAAATACTTTTAATTACAGCAATGAAAATTCATTTAAAAAAAGCAATTATAAAACAAAATCCAATTCAGGATTTGGAAAAACTGTAGTAGTTCCATTTATATCTGGTATACTTGGTGCAACACTTGTTATTGGAACATGTTTTGGAGTTCCATCAATAAAATCTAAATTATTAGGTTCTAATACTAGCGGAATCATTTCTACATCAACACAAAACTCATCAAATGGTTCAGTTAATTTAGTAAACATTTCAGATTATTCAAACACATCAATATCAGTTGCCGAAAAAGTTTTACCATCAGTTGTTGGTATTACAGTAACTTACCAAATTAATTCTATATTTGGTTCTTCAACAGGAGAAGCTGCTGGCTCAGGAATTGTAATTTCAGAAGATGGATATATAGTTACAAATAATCACGTTATTTCTTCTGAAAGTTCTTCTTACTATGCAATTACAGAAGCAACTGGTATAAAAGTTAATCTATACAATGACAAAGAAACATATGAAGCAACAGTAATTGGAACAGATGCTTATACAGATCTTGCAGTACTAAAAATAGAAAAAACAGGATTGACTCCTGCTGTAATTGGAAATTCAGACAATGTAAAAGTCGGTGAATTTGTAATGGCTGTTGGTAATCCTTTAGGAATGGAATACTCTGTTACAAGTGGAATCGTAAGTGCAATAAACAGAGAAGTCGAAAGTGAAGGTTCTACATTTGTTGCAATTCAAACAGATGCTGCAATAAATTCTGGTAATAGTGGTGGTGCATTAGTAAATACACAAGGTGAATTAATTGGAATCAATACAATGAAACTTGCTGGAACTGGTATTGAAGGTATTGGATTTGCAATTCCAATTTCATCTGCTACAAATATAATAGACCAATTAATAGAATTCCAAACAGTAAAAAGACCTTATATAGGTATCCTTGGTTCTTCTGTAGATAGTACTACTGCTAAAAGATATAATTTGCCAGAAGGTATTTATGTTGAATCAGTCGATGAAGGTTCACCTGCTCAAACTGCTGGATTACAACAAGCTGATATTATAACAAAAATTGAAGGTAAAGAAGTAAAATCAGTTAATGAACTAAACCAAATCAAATATACTTATGCAATCGGTGATACTGTAAAATTAACAGTATATAGAAATGGTGAAACTTTAGATATTAATATAGTACTTGCAGAACTACCTAATGAAACAAATTCAGAAGAAACTCCAGAAATTATTCCACCACAATCAAGTGGATCAATATTTGATTTCTTTAGATAAAATAAATAAAAAAAGAATGTGATATAAATCACATTCTTTTTTATTTTATATTTTTAAACTTCTTTTTCCATTAACTTTATTGTCTGATGTTTTTTTATAAATTACTTTATCTCTATTTAATATTGAATAAACAAATGATGTTATTGGAACTGTATATACAACGCCCATACTTCCTGCTAATGCTGAAATTATTTGTTCTGCTATTGTTTCTTTATTTAATATTTCATATATATTCATATTACATGCCATAAATAAAAGAATTAATGTTAAAGAACCACCAACATATGCTAATATTAAAGTATTTGTCATTGTACCTATTACATCTCTACCAATGTTCATTCCACTTTTTAATAGTTCTTGCCATGTTATATCAGGAGTTTTCATTTTAATTTCATCTAAACTAGAAGCAATTGACATTCCAACGTCCATACAAGCTCCTAATGCTGAAACTAAAATTCCAGCAAATAATAATTCTCTAAAATTAAAGTTTATTGTTGTCATATTTATACTTAATTGTATTGCATCTTCTCCTGCACCTGTTAACTTTGCAAGATTGTTAAAAATTAATGCCATAATTCCTGCTGATAATACCCCACCTACAGTTCCTATTGCTGCAGTTAATACTTTTTTGTCTAATCTATCACCTATAATTATAAATGTTCCTAAAATTACTAATGATACTGTTATAATAGAATTTGTTATTGCACTATCTCCATTAAATATTCTTTTTATCATGACAAAATAAATTAATATTATTGTGTATAATAAACCCAAAACTGCTTTAATACCTTTTCTACCACCTATTATAACAACACTTACTAAAAATATTATCGCCATAACTATAATGTGATTAGCTCTAACAACATCTAAAACTGTAGCTGTTGTTATACCATTTCCATCTTCTATGATTTGTACAGAAACTTTATTTCCTTCTTCTAATTCATAAGCTAAAATTTTACCATCAATATCATAAGATAAAATATAGTTTGTTGTAAATTCATCACCTATGTAATCACCTTCAGTTATTTCAACTGTTACTTCTTGAATTTTTTCAGTTACAGTTCCTGTTACTGTTTCTTTTACTTCTCCTGCTTTAATTATTTTTCCATATGTATTTATTACTAATTCATTATTTTGAACTAATTCAACATCTTCAGTAGCAGTTTCTTCTACTGTTTCTGCAGTTGCTTCTGCTGTTACATTTTCTGTAGCATTCACATTAAATGTTGCAAAATTTATCATAAGTAAAAAAACTATAAGTAATATGCTAATTTTTTTCAATTAAATTCCTCCTATTTAGAAAATTATAATATCCATTTCATTTGTGTAATCTTTATTACCGTATGCATATACAAGATATACATATCCATCTTGTGTTAAGAAAAATGTTGTTGCATTTTCTATTTTATAAATTTCACTTGATAAATCTCTTTCATATAGATTTCCAAAATCTGCTGCAATTATTTTTGCATTATTGTATGCTTTTTCTATATCATCATTAATTATTTTTTGTATACCTTCTAAGGTTAATTCTTTAACTGCTAATAAATCACTATACTCTAATAAATCATTTAATGATAATAATTTTTGTTCTGGTAAATGATAACTATATGTTTTTATTGTTACTTTTTCAGATTTTCCTTGTTCTTTTAAAGATGCTTTTACTACTAAAGATAATATATCTTCATTTACAAAAGCTGCATAAGTAACATTATATATTGTATTTCCTTCTGTTTTTCTCATTATTGTATTTGCTTTATCATAGTATTCTGTTCTTATTTCAGCATTTACTGCTTTAGCTGCATCCGTATTTATATTTAAAATTGGAATTTGAGCATTTACAGAATAAAAATTCTCATCTTCATTTACTAAATTGTATCCTGTATATACTAATTCTTTTGAAGTTTCTATTCTATCAACTCTTACATTTTCACTATTTATTACAATTGAATTATTAAATAAACCATTAAAATTTGATTTTAAAATATCAATTTCTTCTGCTGTTTTTTTACTTCCTATATTTATTCCTATCATAAGTGCATCTGTATCAGAATATTTATAAAAGAATTGTGCATATATTCCTAAACATAATGCAACTAAACACACTAATACCAGAACTAAAAAGAATATATATTTTTTGGGACCAGTTAGTGTACTAACAAATTTTCTTAGGGCTCTCTTCATTTGCTTCTCCTCTTCCTAAATTAGCTTCATTATAGCACTTATATTTAAAAATATCAATTATTTATATAAATTTAATTTCCTCATCCTTTGAGTAGCAGACCATCACCTTAATTGCTAATTTTTCTTCTGTAAATTATGGTTTCTCAATGGATTTTTACATTAAAAATCCATTGACTATAAATAAAAAATATTGTATTATTATGTCTATAGAATTTAAATTTTTATGCAATTTAACTTTTAATATTAATTCTAAAGGAGTTTAACAAATGATATGTTCAGTATGTAATAAAAACACCGCTGTTGTGTTTTTAAACAAATTTGAAAATGGTAAAAAAACAGTTGAAGGACTTTGTTATAATTGTGCTAAAGAAAAAGGAATTAATCCTCTAGAAGTTTTAGCAAAAAATGCTAATATTTCTAATGAAGAAATTGAAGATATGTCAAACCAATTTGAAAGCATATTAAAAGATTTCTCTGAAAACATGAATCTTGAAGCATTAGGAATTACTCAAGAAGATTTAGAAAATCTTGATAATCTTAATGAAAATGATAATGAAAATAATCCAATAAAAAATATTTTTGGAATTTTCAAAGCATCTAACACAGATGATATTTCAAACTCTTCAAATCAAGAAGAAACTCAAGAAAGTAATTCAGGAAAATCTGTAAAAGTTCAAAAGAAACAAAAAAATAATAAAAAGAAATTTTTAGACACTTATGGGACTAATCTTACAGATAAAGCCAAAAATGGTCTATTAGATATAGTAATTGGTAGAGAACAAGAAATTGAAAGAATGATTCAAATATTGAATAGACGTTCAAAAAATAATCCTTGTTTAATTGGTGAACCTGGTGTTGGTAAAACAGCAATTGCTCAAGGATTAGCATTAAAAATAGCTAATCAAGATGTTCCTGCTAAACTTTTAAATAAAGAAGTTTACTTATTAGATATGACAGCAATAATTGCTGGAACACAATTTAGAGGTCAATTCGAAGCAAGAATGAAATCTTTAGTTGATGAATGCAAAGTTTATGGAAATATTATTTTAGTTATAGATGAAATTCATAATATAATAGGTGCTGGTGATGCAGAACATTCTATGAATGCTGCAAATATATTAAAACCATCCCTATCTAATGGTGAAATTCAATTAATAGGAACAACTACATTAAAAGAATACAGAAAATATATTGAAAAAGATTCTGCATTAGAAAGAAGATTCCAACCAGTATTAGTTGAAGAACCATCTATTGATGATACAATCGAAATTATAAAAGGAATCAAAAAATATTATGAAGATTATCACAAAGTTTTAATAACTCCAGACATAATAGAAAAAACAGTAAAAATGTCTGAAAAATATATTCATGATAGATTTTTACCAGACAAAGCAATCGATTTAATCGATGAAGCTTGTTCAAAAATTAATTTAAAAAATAAAGAATTATTTGAACTTGAATTGATAAAAAATGAATTGAAAAAAGTTGCTGAAGAAAAAGAAGAAGCTGTTTCTTCTGATTCAATCGAAGAATATCAAAAAGCAGCTGATTTAAAAACAAAAGAATGCAACTTAATTCAAAGAATGGAAGAAATTGAAAAAACATTAAAACCAGCAACAATCACAATTCAAGATATTGCAGAAGTTATTGAACGTTGGACAAAAATTCCAGTAACCAAAATAACAGAAGCAGAAACACAAAAATTATTAAATTTAGAAACTAATTTACACAAACATATTATTTCTCAAGATGAAGCTGTAACTGCTGTTTCAAAAGCAATCAGAAGAAATCGTGCTGGACTTCAAAGTACAAAACGTCCACCATCATTCATCTTTGTTGGACCTACTGGTGTTGGTAAAACAGAACTTGCTAAAGCTTTAGCTTATGAAATGTTTGGAAGTGAAGAAAATATAATTAGAGTAGATATGTCTGAATTTATGGAAAGTCACTCTACATCAAAACTTATAGGTTCACCTCCAGGATATGTTGGATATGATGATGCTGGTCAATTAACAGAAAAAGTAAAAAGAAGACCATATTCTATTATACTTTTTGACGAAATTGAAAAAGCTCATCCAGATGTATT
>JAZQTI010000127.1:0-19323 GCA_045630665.1 Candidatus Scatovivens sp. | reverse complement strand
AAAAATTCACCTTTATACAACTAGTACAGACACTTATTCTTAGATTAAAAGATTTTCCTGTATATGGATTTCTAGTAATAAATTCAGGCAATAGTTTATTTTTTATTTCATTATTGCCTATATAAGATTCTTTTTCTGGTTCTGGAATCAAGCAAAATATATCTTTATTCATATTGTCAATTCTTTTTAATCCAAAAAATATAGCATCTACTTGATTTTTTTGTAAGCTTTTATATACTTCTGAAAATAAGCCTGGTAATATATAATCGTCACTATCAAAAAAGAATATATATTTTCCACTTGCCATACTTAAACCACTATTTCTAGCCATCCCAAGCCCCTCATTTTTTTTGTGTATAACTTTAATTCTTTTGTCATTTCCTTTCCATAAATCACAAATTTTCCCCGAATTATCTGTTGACCCATCATCAACTAGAATTAATTCATAATTTGTATAATCTTGCTCTAATATACTTTTTATGCATCTTTCTAAATATTGTTCAACATTATATACCGGCACAACAATAGAAAAAAATGGTTCCTCATTATACATTTTTCTTTTCATTTATTATCCTTTCATTAATAATTCTTGATAAATTTTTTCTCTTTGTTCTCTTGAAATTTTGACATCAAATTTTTGAGCTATTTCTTTGCAATCATTAATCATATTTTTTCTTTTTTTTGAATCTGTTAATTTTTTTATGTTTTTTGCCATCATTTCAATATCATATGGTGAAGCTACAAAACCAGTTTTATTATCAATCACATAGTCATTAATCCCTTGAACATTTGATGCAACTAAAGGTTTTCCTGCTGCAAGTGACTGTATTCCTGCCAATCCTAATCCTTCTCTTATAGATGGTATTGCCCCTATATCAGAGCACATCGTTATTTCTGGTATATCAAATCTAAAACCAAGTAATCGTACATCAACATTTTTTTCTACTGCTAATTTTTCAAGTTGTTTTTTTATCTCATCATCAATCCCATTACCACAAATGACATATATATAATCATTTTTATTTTCTAGCATTCCTATAGCTTCAATTATAATTTTATGATTTTTTCTATGAGACAATTCACCTACACTTAATATCATAATTTTTTCAGAATCTATTCCTAAATCTTTTCTGTACATTTCAATATCTATTTCTAAATCTGAATATTTCTTAGTTTCAACACCTACTCCATTAATATAATAAACATTTTTACAGTGCATCCTTTTAGCATTTTCAAAATCTTCTTTATTTATTGTTATTATTGCATCACAAAATCCAGATGAAAATTTCTCAAAATTATAATACATTAACCAACTTTTTTTTGAAGAATATTTAGTAAAAGCAAAACCATGAGTAGTATATATTATTTTACTACCTTTTTTTCTAGTTTTCATGGCCGCCATTCTCGTTACAAAACCAGCAATTGGAGTATGACAATGAATCAAATCATAAAATTCTTTATTTAATATTTTTTTCATTTCTTTATATGCTCTTCTATTTTTACCTGAAAATGGATTCTTTGTATCAAACTCTATATTAATAATTTTAACATTTCTTTCTGCTAATTTTTTTTTTGTATCTTCCCAAGGCAATGCATCTATATTTGCAACATAAGTTACTTCATATTCCATTGCTTGTAAAATATCAATATCGCTAATTAAAAAACTTGCAAATCCTCCCATATTAGCAACAATTAAAGCTTTTTTCATTTTTTCACCTTTTTATAATTTCAATTTTTGATAAATTCCCATAATTTCTCTATAATGATTTTTATCTGTGTATAATTCTATAAATTTATTTTTAGATTTTTTTTGCATATTAGCTAATTTTTCATCGTCTAATTTTTCCATTTTTATTAGTACATTTTTTAGTTCTTCTATGTTACCATTTTTAAAACAAAAACCGTTTTTTTCTTCATCAATAAGCTCTGGTATTCCACCTAAATCTGATCCTATAAGAATTCTTCCTAGTTTTAAAGCTTCAATTGCTGAGTAAGGTCCATTTTCATACCATTCAGATGGTAACACTACACATTTAGAATTAACAACAATCGTATATAACTCTTTTCCTGATTTAAAACCTAAAATTTCAATATTAGTTAATTTATTTTCACTAACATATTTTTCTATTTCTTCTTTTAATGGTCCTGTTCCTACAATTTTAAGTTTCACATTTGCTTCTTGAACAGCCTTTATCAAAGTCATAATACCTTTTTCTTCTGATAATCTTCCAAAATATAAATAATAATCTTGTTCTTCCAGTTTATCGTACTCAATATTTTCTTCTGTCAAGAAATTAGGAATATGTGTTACTTTATTAGCATCAATTCCAAATTCAATAAATTTATCTTTATAAAACTTACTTGGTGTTATTATATAATCAATTTTATCGTATGCTTTTCTCCATTTATTTACATAAGCTTCTATCATTCCAATTGCACTTTTAACTGTTGAATCTTTTATACATTTATTTTTTAAGCAATTATAATATTTTTCACCTTTGCATTTTTCACAAACTTGTCCATTTGTAAGCATTTTATAATTAGGACAAATCATTTTTAAGTCATGTGCTGTATATACAATAGGAATGTTGTATTTCTTTAAAACATCTAATATAGCTAAAGATAATTGATGTTGAAAAATATGCAAATGTGCAATATCTGGTCTTGTTTCTTTTATCAATTTTTCTAATTTTTTCTTTGCTTCTAATGAATATATTATTTTCATACCAGCTTTTATTTTAGAAAAAATTGATTGTTTTTTATTATAATCAACACCATTTACAAAAAAATCTGCATATTTTGATTCAAAATTTTTTTCATCTTTCATCGAAAAATCAATAACTTCATGTCCATTTTCTTCTAATAATTTTTTCAATGAAAAATAATATGTTTCACTTCCGCCTTTTATATAGAAAAATTTATTTACCATTAAAACTTTCATTTTACACACCTTTTATAAATAATTTTTCATAATCTTCTATAATCTTCTTCCAACTGTATTGTTCAAAAATTCTTTTTTTAGCTTTTTCAGAATAATCTTCTCTTGTTTCTCTTGTAAGTCTTTCAGAATTACTTATAATTTCTTCTAATTTTCCATCTTCTTTAGACCAATATAAAGCACCATCTTCTCCAACTTCTCTATTAAATCCAACATCAAAAAGTAAATTCAATTCTGTTGTAGCTAAAGCTTCAATTAGAGATGGGTTTGTGCCACCAACAGAATGTCCATGCAAATATGCAAATGCATTTTCTCTAATTTTCTTTATTAATTCTTGATCATATACAGTTCCAACAAATTTGATTCTTTCATCTCTATCAAAATTTGTTTTTTCTTTTAATTCATCATAGAATTTATTTTTTTCTACGTTTGTTACAAGTACAAAATCTTTTTTAGTATCTGATTTCATAAATTCTTTAATCATTGTTTCAAAGTTATTCTCTGGAACAAATCTACCTACAGCTAAATAATATTCTTTTGCTGTAATTTTTTTATCTGTATACCAATCAACTAATTTTTTATCATCATCTTTTAATATACTTTTTTCTGTATCTGCCCCATAAGCAATAAATGTAGTTTGTGGATTATATTTTTTATAATCTTCTTTTATGTACTTTTCGATATTGATAGAATCACAAATTAATAAATCAGCATATTTTACCATTAATTGTTCTGATATCTTCCAATATTTTTTTATTAAAACATTCCATTTAGCTCTTTTCCATTCATGTCCATCTGGATTAATATATAATTTGCATCCTAGTTTTTTTAATATTTTTTTATAATGCCCTATAAATGGACCAATTCTACATGCTAATATATACACAATTGCATTTTTTACATTATTTTCTTTAATATGTTTTATTGATGCTTTCAAGGCCATTATGTCATAATATACAGCTTTAGCAGGACCTATATTCGGAACATTTACATTAAAACATCTAGCATTATTATGTTCGAATTCTTCTGTATTTTTAGCCATACATGCAACATGATATTTAATATCTTTATTTACTCTTTTTTGTGTTAAATTTTCCACAAAAGTTTCAAATCCACCATAATTAGCTGGTATTCCTTTAGAACCAATTATATATACATTTTGCATTTCCATAAAAAAGCTCCTTTGCTTTTAAACAATTTAAACACTCTATTATTTTTTAATAGAGTGTTTATTGAATATTTTTATTTTTTATTCTGCCCCATTTCTATTTAAAACAGCTGAAAATGTTTTAAATAAAATCATTATATCCATTCCTAAGTTATAATTTTCATGATAATCTAAATCCATATCTAGTCTATCTTGAAAAGTAACATCACTTCTACCACTCACTTGCCATAATCCTGTTATACCTGGTTTGCATTTTATAATAGTTTCATAAGCATCTCCCATTTCTGGTTTTTCTGTAACCATATATGCTCTAGGTCCTACAATGCTTAACTCACCTTTTAAAACATTTATAAATTGAGGGAATTCATCTAAACTTGTTTTTCTTATAAATGCTCCAACTTTTGTTACTCTAGGATCATGTTTTAATTTTTTATATGTACTATATTCTTTTCTTGCTTCTTCATCATTTGCAAGTAGTTCTTTTAGTTTTTCTTCTGCTCCTACTACCATACTTCTAAATTTATACATTTTGAAGATTTCACCATTTTGTCCTATTCTATCTTGTGTATAGAATAATGGTCCTTTATCTCCACAAATTCTATTTCCAAGCCATATTCCTATTGATAATGGTATTAAGAAAAGTGCTCCTACCATTCCACCTAAAACATCAACAACTCTTTTTAAAGATCTTGATAATGCTTGGTTTATGTAATCCAATGTATCCCATGTCATTTCACCAACATGGTATGTTTCTTTTCTTCTAAAAGTAACAAGTATAGTAATTAAAGCTATTTTGAAATCTAATAATAAATTTTTTCTATAATGATATCTCACATCCATATCTAATCTATCATTAAATTCTACACTTTCATTTCCTGCTATTTGGTATACTCCTGTCATTCCTGGTTTGTGAACTACTATGTAATCATAGTAATCTCCCATTCTTTCTTCCTCTTCAGGTAAGTATGGACGAGGTCCTACTAAACTCATATCTCCAAGCAAAACATTTATAAATTGTGGAAATTCATCTAAGCTTTTTGTTCTTAATATTTTCCCAAATTTTGTTAATCTTGGATCATTTTTTAATTTTCTATATGTATAATATTCTTTTGCTATTTCTTTATCTTGAAGCATAGCTTCTAATACTTCATCTGCATTGTTTACCATTGTTCTAAATTTATACATTTTGAATAGTTTTCCAGATTTTCCTATTCTGTATTGTGTATAAAACACTGGTCCATTTTCGCCATTTTTTATATTTTGAAAATATACTACAAATGCTAATGGTACTAGTAGAATAACTCCAATCAAAGATATTATTATTTCTAGTGTTCTTACTACAAAACTAACAACTGCATTATATAATTTTCTACCTAATCTCTTAAGTATATTCTCATGTATGCTTTCGATATCAAACGGTATCGCTATTCCATGTTCTTCCAACAGTTTTTTCCCCCTCAAATCATTTCTTCCGTAATATAATCAAGCTCATTATACCACGAAAAAATACAGCTTTCAACATTATTACCTTGAGTTTATATTACATTTTCATTACATTTCCTTATTTTAATTTCCATAATATTTTATACGTTATTTTATGTCTTTTAAAGTGGATTTTTTCTCAAAAATTCCCATGTTTTTTCTTCGTTTTTTCCTATATTTTTTCGTATATTTTTTAAATTTTTTTACTTAATTTTTCACACAAAAAAAGCACCTTATACTTTTAGTATAAAGTGCTTAATTTTTTATTTTACATTACCATCTCTTCATCTGCTCTTGTTTCATTTTGTTTTTGTTCTTGTTCTCTTCTTAATGCTGGAACATCATCTGCAATTCTTACACCAGTTCCTGATCTAGCTTTACCTATTCCATGTTCTTTTAATTGTTCTTTATATGCTTTAGCTTTTCTTTCCCATATTGGTGAATGTAATTCTCTCATTGGAATTGAAAATACTATTTCTCCATTTTCTAAATCCATTTGTTTTAGTCCAAATCTTTCTAAGAAATCCATTTGCTTTGACAATTCTTCTGGTCCTAATTCTCTAAAGCAACTTAAATCTATTTCCAAATTTTCTTTTCCTTGCACAATAGCATCTTTTACTTTTTCCATTGCTTCTAGAATTCTTAAACTTCTTTCTGCAATACTTCTTTGTCTATTTTCTAAATCTTTTTCTAAAGCTTCTCTATCTTGTAATCTTATATTATTTTTATTATTTACTAAGTCAAATAAATCTTGATTTTGTTTATTGTCTTGTTTTCTATCTGCTTCTAATACTTTTTTATCTTCCATCTTTTCAATTAGTTCTGGATCTAATCCTGCTTCTCTTAAAGATTCTTTTATTCTTTTCTTAAGCATGTTTCTTAAATATTCTTCTAAATCTTCTTTTGTTACTGTTTCTTTTTGAGTTGCTAGCTTTCCTTTTATTGCATTTAATTTTGTTGCTAAATCTTGAGTATTTGCTAATCCTAATGAGTTTCCCATTACAATTGTCTCAGCACTAATAACCTCTGCCATCTTATTTGATGTTGCAAAGGTTTGAAGCTTGCTTCCAAAAGAATTTATAACGTCATATACGCTACGATTAAATGGAGGCATATTATTTAGTTCATCTTGACTTAATCTCCTTGGTTTTAAATTTTCTTGAACTAACATTTTTTCTCCTCTCTATATCTATATTATATCATATTTACCTTTTTTTCTCAAGCCAAACACCTTATTTTATGCCTATTTCACAGCATTTTCACATTAATTTTTAATATTTTTTTATTTATTTTTTAAAATTCTAATTTAAAACTTATACTCATATACTTATAAAAACACATTTATTAGGAGATTTTTTGCTTTGAAAAGGTTTAATTTCTTTATTTTTAATACATCATTTCTGGTGATAACTTCCCTTATTTTTAGAGGAATCGATATTTATTTTACATCATACATATCCCAGAAAATTGGTGCTGAACATGTTGGTATTTACCAGCTTATTATGACTGTTTATGTTTTTGGAATTACTCTTGCAACTTCTGGTATAAACCTAGCTGTTACAAGAGTTATTTCTGAAGAACTTGCTTTAGATAATCCTGGTGGTATTAAAAAAGTTATAAAAAAATGCTTATACATAACTCTTCTTACCAGTATTTCTACAAGTTTAATTTTCTGGGCTAACGCTGATTTTATAGCAGAAAAATGTTTAAATAATAAAGTTAGCAAGCAAGTAATTTATTTAGTTTGTTTAGCTCTTCCACCTATTGCAATGTCGTCTGCTATTTCTGGTTATTTTACTGGTGTTAGAAGAGTTTACAAAAATGCTATTGGTCAATTTTTCGAGCATACTTCTAAAGTTTTTATTACTGCTTTTTTCATTAGTTTATATTTACCTTATGGATTAGATTATGCTTGCTTTGCTTTAATTTTAGGAGACTTAGTTTCTGAAATATTTTCTTTTGTTTATATTTATATTGTATTTTTATTAGACAAAAGAAAATACAATAATCTTCCTGAAAATTCAAAAGATAAAAATTATACTCGGACGTATTGTTAGAATTTCAATTCCTATTGCTATAACTTCTTATATTCGTTCTGGTCTTTCTACTTTTAAGCATTTAATTATTCCTTCTAGCTTAGAAAAAAGTGGTATAAATTCTCACGAGTCTTTAGCAAAATATGGAATCATTCATGGTATGGCTTTACCTGTTATCTTTTTTCCAGATATTTTAGTAAAGTCTTTTGCTAGTTTATTAATTCCTGAATTTGCAAGATACAATGCAAAAAAAGATTACAAACGTACAAAACAAATTACAACAATTTTACTTTTATTAATTGGTTCTGCTTCAACTTTTTTGAGTGTACTTTTATTTACTTTTTCAGATCTAATTGCAGAAGTTCTTTATAAAGATTTATCTGTTAGTCATTACATAAAAATCCTTTCTCCTCTTGCTACTATCATCTATGTAGATACTGTTGTTGATAGTATTTTAAGAGGATTAGATGCTCAAGTTGGTGTTATGATTGTAAACATTTTAGATTTAGCAATTAGCACAAGCTTTATTTATATTTGTGTTCCAAAACTTGGCATCATTGGATATTTAATTTCTATTTACATGAGTGAAGTTCTAAATTTTGTTGTAAGCCTTCTTCAGCTTATAAAAATTGTATATTTTAGAAAACAAAAAGACTCTAATTTCTAGAGTCTTTTATTCTATAAAATTAAATGTATCATCAGCTTCATCCATTCCTTCTAAGTTGTAATATGTATCTGGAACTTCTCCAACTATAATTGCTTCTGAAATTAAAACATCACTTTCTATATCTTTTCCGAAAGCAGAAAATGGTGTTAAAATTCCAACTCTTGCATCTATATGTAAAAATATTTTATGATGTGTTTGATTTATTCCAACAGATTTAAATTCTGTTTTTATATTTGAACTTATATTTCCTGCACTTTCAAGCTCCATCTCAAATTTAGGTTCAATGTTTTTTAGTGCACTTATTCCACTTACTGTTCCCATATTTAAATAAACTGTTATTCTTGGAATTTTATCAAATTCCTTTTGAATGTTTGAATTTATTTTTGTTATTATTTCATTTATTTTTACAGAGTTTGCTTCTATTAAACTTATTCTTCCATTTATGTCTTTATCTATTGTTATCAAATCATTATAAGTATAGTTTTGCATTACTTTAAAAACTTCGTCATTTATAATTTTATTTCCCTTTGAGCTTGCTGCAGTTATACAAGATGATTTTAGAACTGGATAAGCACTTCTCAAAAACATTCCTATCATAATTAAAATCGAAAAAAATGCTATTAGCATTATTGCTTTAACACTTTTTAAATCTCTAAGTCTTGGAAGTTTTATTCTCCACCTAGTATAAATATTTCCCATAAACCTCTCTTTTACTAAACTTTATTTACATTAAAGTTCAATTATTTTTTTATAAATTAAAAGACGGTTTCCCGCCTTTTATCTTGCTATATATAATCTGTCTCCAATTTCTAATTTATCTGGATTTTCAAGGTTATTTACTGAAATAATATCACTTGGGCAAACTTTAAAATGTTTTGCAATTTTCCAAATTGTATCTCCGCTTTTTACAAAATACACAAACATTTTATAATAGTCCTCTTCTTCTAATTCAGAAACATTTACTTCATCAATTACAGAAATATTTTTTAAACAATTATCATTTTTTCTAGCCAAAATTTCTACTTCACAATTCACATTTTCATTGCTAACTGTGAATTGTTTTCTGTTAATTATAAATTCTATTTCCTCTTCAGTAGACTTATGCACAAATGGTAAGCTTATATCTTTTACATTAATTCCATTTCTACTATCAGCTTCATAAAATACTTGGGCTTGTAGTTCACACTCATAATTATAATAATTTCCAGATTTTGTTTTATTTAAAACTCTAGTATTTAAACTTGTATCATAAATATTTAAAATATCTTCAATAGATATTCTTTCATTTATGTTTATTTTTTCATTCACCTCTTTTGCATTAGTTTGTACTAAAACATCTCTTTTGGTAAATTCAATATTATTTTTAGTCCCATACATATCTTGAATAACATCTATTGTTTTTACTTCATAAGCATCACAACAAACTTCAAATTCTATTTGGCAATTTATACTATGAGCTTCTTTTGAATTCATTTTAAAAAGCATATTTCTAACAAAATATTCTGTATTACAAATATGGCCTTCTGCCACTTTATCAATATCTATAAAACTCATTATTGGTATTGATGCATTTTGAGTTTCTATTCTTCCATTTTCACAAAGATAAACTATTTTTACATTTGCATCAGCTTTTGCCAAAACTTTATTATAACTAATTTTATTTTCTAAATTTGATATTTCTAAATCTGTTTTTAGTATTTCTGCAATCTCATGATTTTCATCTACTAAAATATCTTCTTTTACTGTTGTTTTAATTTTATTTGTTCCAACTATTGATTTTATATCAACAGTTTCTTTTAGAATTTCAACTCCTTCCATTTCATCTAAACTTGTTGTAATTTCAATTGCATCTTTTTCATAAAATTCTAATTTTATTTTTAAATTTGCTTTTATTGTAATTTTTCTCTCATTTAAAATTTTAGTTTCTATTCCTTCTAAAATTATTTTTTCTTTTACAATTGATTTTTCAGTTATCCCCTTTTCTTCTACAATTTCTGAAAAAGATAATATTGTTTGAATACTTCTTGTTTCTCCAGTATCTGCCAAATACACCACATAAGTATCTATATTACCATCTAATCTTAATCTCCCGTTTGATATATCTTCCTTGTATATGTAAGGAATTCCATTTGTGTTTATTATATTTACTATATCTGGTTTTATATCTGGAACTATAATATCTCCATTAACTTCTAAAGCTTTAGTTATTGTTGATATTTTTTTATTTATTACAACTGTATTTTTTTCCATAAAAAAATCCTCCTTAAATGATATTTTTATTAATACCATTTATATGAGGATAAACAAATAAAATTCCTAAAATATTTTAGGAATTTTCTACAACTTCTTGTTGAATTCTTGCTTTTTTAACATCTAATTGTGGTTGTACTAGTGGTTCGTAGTTTTCACCATTATACATACTTACTTCTACTGATCTTGTAAATAAATCTGTATAATTATAAGAACCTACTCTGTTTACATCTTCAAATTTAACTCTGAAATAACTATTATAAACGTTTTCAATTACTGCTGCCTTTTCTTGTGGTTTGCTTCTTTTACCTGGTGACTCCTTTATAATTATTTTTTGTCCTATGTTATCTCCAATATTTTTTCTTAAGTCTGCAATTTCAGATCTGTAAATTCCCATTTCCAATCACCTGCTTCTTTCGATTTATTGAATTTCTTATATCACGGTTCTGGGTGATTGTCAAAAGCCTCTACCAGAGGTCTTTTCTCTGTAGTTAGCCATTATCAAGACTTGCAAGATTTATTTTTTGTTTTTATCATTTAAATTACTTCTTTGTTACATAATGATTACAATTCTTATTTTTATTTGATTTATTAATATTTTTAGCTAGTTACCTTTTTTATATTCGCATAAATGTTTATATTTTAATTTTGTTGCCATCCCTCCTCTTATATGTCTTTCTGCTTTATTTTTATCTAAAACTTTTCTTACTTCCATTGCCAAAGTATAGTTTATTTTTAACAATCTTTGACTAACATCTTTATGTATTGAGCTTTTACTTATTCCAAATTTTTTAGCAGCTCCTCTTACAGTATCTTCTGTTTCTATTATATATTGTGCAACTTGAATTACACGTTCTTCTATTGATAAATCTTTCATACCTAAAGAAAACCTCCAAATGAATACTTTGTAAAGTGTATTCATTCAGAGGCTGTACTAGAACTACTTAATCTATTCTTTTATTCATCTAAATTTTTATCATCTTCAGAATGTTCTGGATTTTCTTTTGCTGTTTCTTCCATTTCTTTAGTAGAATTTTTTACATCATTTAATTTAACATCATCTGATGCAAGTTCTACATCTTTTGGTGAAAATCCTTTTGCTTGCATTTCTCTTGCTCTAATTAATGCAACTTGTCCAATATAATCATTTACAAATGATGTGTTAAATAATAATTTATCTGGAAGTTCGTCTAAACTCAAACCTCTTTTTATTACTATTTCAGCAACATCTGCTGGCCATGGCCCTTCAAAAGTAAAATCATATTTATCTCCAAAATAAGCAAGAATATCTGCATCATCAAGATGAGCTTGATATACTAAATCATATTCTGTATCTTCACATTCCCATAAACTAATATCTTCCATATCTATTGGTTTTTCTGGATCAGAATTAACAACTTCACCAACTTGTTCTATTGTAAGTTTTTCACGTATAAGTCTATCAAACACTTGTGAAGTATGTGTTTTCATTTCGTCCCAACCTTCAATTCCATCTAAGAATTCTTGGTATCTTTCAAGTTGATATTCATATTCTGTTAATTCATCATCATCATATTCTATTGGTGATTCATCCCAAATTTCAAAATCTAAATCACCTTTTGGTTCTGGATAATTTGGAAGTGAAATACCAGCTTTTTCTAATTCTCTATTTGCAACAGATTTTATTTTTTCTCCTTCTATTGCTGCTTTAAGTATAGTTTTTATTGCATTTAATCTTGCCTTTCTTTGCATAACAAACATCTCCTTTTAAAAGTATATTTATTTTCTACTAAATATATTTTTTATTTTATTAATTATTTTTGTTATAAATGATTCTTTATATTCTACCATAGAAACTTTTTCAGTTTTTACTTTTTCATTCACAATATCTTCTTTTTTGGCAGAAAATATTTCATTATTTATTTTTACTTTTGGTATATCTTTTTTATTTTCTGCCTTATTAGAAGCATTATAATTATATACTTCTTCTAATATCTTTTTCTCTAATTCATCTTCTGATAAATATTTAAGTTTCAAAGCAGCATATAAATTAATACCTTCATCACTCATTTTTCCAGCCCAAACATCTTCTTGCATTTTTTTCTTATCATAATTTTTTAATCTATTTTGTTCTACTACTTGCCAAAAATTATTTGGTATTTTACTTTTAGTTTCTTCTCCTAATAATTCAAATAATTCTAGCACCTCTGTACAAGCCAAACTATTCACACTTTTTCTCCAATCTATTATTTCTAACGACTTGGTTCTTCTAACCTATAATCTAAAGCCGCAATTATAGAATTTGCATTAACATTTTCCGCAGCAATTCTATCATATGTAAGTCCTAATTTTCTTATTTCAGACATTTTAATTGCATTTAGCATTTGATTTAACGTAACTTCCATAAATGGTTCTGTTTTATCAGCTCTTGTGTCTTCCAGAAAAATATCTGGTCTTTGTGCTCCACCACAAATTATTCTTGTGCTCTTTATTAGCATATCATCATAATATTTAAAACCTTTTGTTGAACCTGGAGGAGCACCTCTTTCAAGTTCTCTACTCTTAATGTTTAATGCCCATTTCATAATTTCATAAGGTAAATCACATTTATCTGGATTAGATTGTACTGCAAATATTATTCCATTTTTATCTTCTTCATTATATTTAGAAAAACATATTGAATAATCAGCATCAACTGAATAAGCAAAAAACGGTGCAAATGGATTATTTCCTTTATATATTCCAACTTTTTTATTTCCTATATCAACAATTTCTGTACCATATATACATTCTTGTATATAATCATCAATTTCAGTTTGGGTTTCTCTAACCCCATATCTATCTAATTGTTCATCTGTTAATTCTGTATCAATTAAATGTTTCCCTTCAGCAGCTAATTCTTCACATAAATCAAATATTTGACTTCCTGTCATTCCTTCTGCTGCTAATAAATATGCATTTCTAGAATTCATAATCACACTATCAACTCTATTTGCATAAAAAGCAACATCTCTAGGTATATCAAATCCTAATCTTGATAATATTGAACAAATTGAAGCTTCTCTTTTTTCTTCATCTGTACAAATTGCAATTTGATTATGATAATGAAAATCAGAACCATTTTTATTTAAATTTAAATATATACCTGGTTTTATCTTTGGTGTACCTGGTTTTATTTCTTCAATATCTTCTGGTTTCAATTCAAAACCTAATTCTAGTGCTTTTCTTTTAAATGATTCTATTGCAACTCTTGAATCTACAGTATTTGGAGATGCTATAAATAATTTCCTTTTCGATTTCAAATTATCAATTATTTTTTTATAGTTCATCTTATCTTCAATTGTTTTCTCACCTGTATATTCACTTAATCCGCAATCATTTTCATTAATAAAATAATTAGCTAATATCTCATTTGCATCTTTTAATTCATCTCTAGGATTTTTTCCTAATAATATTGAATATAGAAAAACTTTTCTAAATTTATCTATACTTGAATCTTTCGGATCTGAAATATCTCTAACTGATTTTAATTCTCTTTTTAGTTTTTGAAGTTGTTCTTCAACTTTATCCATATCACTTATTTCATCTTTAGTACATAAAAATGATACTTTTCCTAAATTTACATTTCCTTCAGCTAATTGTTCACATTCATGATGTATTTCAAAACAATTTACATCAAATAAAATATTTTTCTCGTGGTTTGGTTCTATATGAAATTGATATGTACCTAAATGTCCTGGAATATTTATAGCAAAAACATATGCATCTTCATCTTGTATAAAACCATAAGTATAATCACTATACATTGAAGGATTTTCTCCAAGCTCTCTTATTATAGATGTTAATAATTTATGTTTTATTTCATAAAATGTTTCTTTTCTACATTCTAATCTATCATTTTCAAGAAATTCTTCAATTGATCTATAATCTGATGCCATAAGTTTTTTTAAAGCTTTTCTACGAGTTTTATCATCTTTAGAATTTAAACTTCTTCTAATTTCATCATATTTTTCTTTATTCTCAAAACTTTCTTTTTCATCAGCTTTTATAGAATTTGGTTTAGTACATTTATTTGTTAAAAATGCCAATTCTATCATTTGCTCAACTCTATTTGTTGCTCTTTCTAATGGTTTTATTAACTCTTCTCTTGTCCCACCACCTTCAAGATCAAATGAAATATCTTTGAATCTTTTTTTATGTGCATCAGCTAATGAATTAGTATCTATAATATCTATGCAATCATTTGCAATTCTTAGCATTAAATCTTTAGCGTTTTCATCAGAAAGTTTATGTATTAAATCTATATATTGAACATATGATTTTGAAATTCTGCTTTTTTCTAAATTCATTTTTTCTCCTTTTATCTCTCGTACTATTAGTGCTTTTATATTTTTTTATAATTCTAATATTCCAAATAAATTATATACTAAAAGCATTTTTAAAATCAATATTATTTATTAATTTCAAAAATGCTAATTATTTTCTTTATAAAATTTCCCCCAAAAAAGCCCAAAGGCTACTAGGTGAATTCTCACCCAGCAGCCAGAGAATTAGCATTTATTTAAAGAGCATGCTAATAAGCTCGATCAAATTATACTTAGAGTAGATACACACAAAGATAATAGAAACCGTACTCATGATCTTGATCAGAATATCAAGAGAAGGTCCTACAGTATCTTTCAGCGGATCTCCGACTGTGTCACCCACAACTGCAGCATGGTGTTCCTCGCTTCCCTTTCTTCCAAGGGACTCGATGTATTTCTTGGCATTATCCCAAGCACCACCACTGTTACCACAGAATACAGCGAGCATGATTGCAGCAACGGTTGCACCTACCAGGATACCTGCAACAGATACAGGTCCAAAGATGAAGCCGCTAACAACAGGAACCAAAACCGAAATAACCGCAGGGGTTTTCATTTCAGCAAGAGCACCTCTTGTTGCAATTTCAACGCAACGCTTGTAGTCAGGCTTTGCTGTGCCTTCCTTCAGTCCAGGAATCTTCTTGAACTGACGTCTTACTTCGCGTACCATCTTCTGGGCAGAATTAGATACCGATTCGATAAGCTGTCCAGAGAAGAAAAACGTCAGGGCTGCTCCGCAGAACACACCAACAAGTACCATCGGATTCATCATATCCAACACCACTTCCTCATGAACAGGAGTAAAGGTGTAAAGATAAGAAATCATCAAAGATACAGTTGCAAATGCAGCAGAGCCGATTGCGAAACCTTTACCAATTGCAGCTGTTGTATTACCGACTGCATCCAGCTTATCAGTGATATTTCTGACTTCTTCCCCAAGATGTGTCATCTCGGCGATGCCGCCAGCATTATCACTAATAGGTCCATAGGTATCAACAGATACGGTAATAGACACAAAGGAAAGCATACCTACTGCAGCCATAGCAATTCCGAACATTCCGGATACCCAGTTTGCAATAAGAAGTGCCAATCCCAATGCTGCTACTGTAAGCATAGTAGATTTCATACCTACAGACAGGCCTTCAGTAATGGTGATTGCTGCACTATTTTCACAAGCTTTAGCCAGTTTCTGGGTAGGCTTGTAATCATAGCTGGTATAATATTCGCTGATTTGGCCAACCACGATTCCGCAGATAATGCCCATAACGGCAGACAACCACGGAGACATGATGCCAAGTTTGAACGGCAAGTCGCCAACAGGCTTTCCAAGGAACATAAGCAAAGCTGCTACTGCAGAGGTTGCAGCAGTAAGTCCAGCTGCAATCCACGTACCTTTGTTCATTTCCTTGTGAGGGTCCTCAATATTAGGTCTGGTAAAGACATATGCCAAACCAATAATGCAGGACAAGAGGCCCAGTGCGCCAACCGCAATCGGGAACATATACAAACTTTCGAACAGTTCCTGAGTAAATACCAAGTCCTTAGCCTTGTAGCTAATGAACAAATGGAATACCAGGACAATACCGCTTACGATAGCACCCATATAGGATTCAAGCAGGTCGGAGCCAAGACCAGCAGTATCGCCAACATTGTCGCCAACACAGTCTGCGATAACAGCAGGATTTCTCGGATCATCTTCAGGGATATTTTCCTCAGTTTTACCAACCAAGTCAGCACCCATATCTGCTGCCTTTGTATAGATGCCACCACCTACACGATTGAACATTGCCACAATCGAGCAGCCCAAGGAATAAGATGTCAGTGTCATAGAAAACGGTACAAACGATATGCCGAATCTATTAGTTACGCTTTCCAGCAGTCCAATTTGTTCCCTATAGGTAAAGAACACAATGGCCAGACCGATCAGAGCGAAACTACTGACACAAAGTCCCATTACAGAGCCACCACGAAGTGCAACCTTCAGGGTCTTTCCGATGTTTTTCGTAGTTCTTGCTTCATTTGTAACGCGTACGTTGGCATATGTTGCCATCTGCATGCCCACAAATCCAGCAACTGCACTCATGATTACACCAATCAAGAAAGCGACTGCGCTAGACGTAGACAAGAAAATCGCGAACAGAATTGCCAGAAGCAAAACTATGGGTATGAGTACCTTGTACTCGTTAAACAGGAACGTGTTTGCACCAATCCGGATAGCTTTCGCTATCTCAGACATTTCCTTTGTTCCTTCCGGGAGCGTCTTGACTTTTACAAAGCCATATGCCGCATAGACGATTCCCAGCGCGGCAATTACCACTGCTAACAACACTATCATTTTTCTTCTCCTTTACTCGTTTTAGTTGCAGGGTTTACAGTTACTAGTTACCAAGATTCCACCTGTGGGTGATTACTACCCTCCTTTTCTTATGATGACTATTTCTTAGCGAAATAGTTTTGGGTTACCATAAATGCCAACATTGGCATTCGCCAGTATTCTACCACATTTTTTGCGATTTGACAATTATTTTTGAGTAATTATGTAATCTTATCAAATTAATTTTAATAATTTAAAAATCTGTTATTATTTTTTAATCTTTGCTTTTTTCTTTTACTTTTTTCAAGTCAAAAAAATACGAAATGATTTCTCATTTCGTACTATTTTTTTATTTATATTTTAATAATTTTTTTGATTATTTTTATGCATTTAATATCTTTTATTTTCTAAACATGTTTTTAAATGCATTTAATATTTTTGTTATGATACTTTCTTTTTTAGAAACTAAACTTTCTTGAACTTCTACTTCTTCAACTTTAATTTCTCCAGAACTTATATCAATTTCTTGCCTTTCATCATAATAAGGATCTTCCATGTTATTATTGAAAATTCTATTTTGATCAAATTGTCTTATTTTTTCTTCTTCGATAAGTTCTGTACAAATATTATTATATTTTTCCCATCGTTCTTTATCCTCTTCTGGGCACAAATATCTAGCATAAATTTCTATTAATAAAGCTTTTGTTTCAACCATCATATCTTGATCCATTAAGTTTCTTGAATAATCATAATTCCAAGTATATTCAGTATCCATTTGACTTCTTAAATTATCTAAAACTTCTGTTGGTATTTTATCTATTTCAAATGAAAGTGCTGCATTTATTATTTCATTTAATTCTGTATATGCTTTTCTATAAACTTCTCTTTTAGTTTGTGTCATTTCTATTCTCCTTTAGTCTCTTTCTTCCTCTTCTTCTTTTTTATCGTTTTCTAAATTGTTATTTTCTCTTGGTTTTTCAAGATCTAATAGCAACTCTAAAACATTATGTCTTTCTAGCATAACATTTTTATCTTTTGCTAGCTCTTGCATTTGTCTATTTAAATCTAAATCTGTTGTGCTCTTTTCTCTAGCATTTTCATCCACATTAATTTCTTCTAATCTTAATCCAGATGCTTCTTCTGTTTTTCCCATAGTTATCCTTTCATTTAAGTAAAATTTATTTTTAAAATTTTATTTATTTGACTTAGTACTCATCTATTTTAACATATATTCTCTCATCAAGTCCATAGATTTTTTCAACTTCTATTTTAGTAATTTGATTATCATCTTTAAATGCCATCTTATTTAAAGCATCTAAAACTATTTTTATTATGTTATCTATATCAGGTTTTTTAGCTGGGCTTAGTTTCCCCTCTTCAATTAATATTTTATCCTTTTTAGTTGCACTTTTTGGAATTTTAAATTGAGCAATTATTTTTACTGCAACTCTATTTTCTAAAGGTACATATCTTGGATATTTTAATTTAAAATATTGTTTTATTAATAATTCATAATCTTTAGTATTTTCTGGAGTGTAAGCTTTACAGGTGTATGTATTTACTCTTGGTCTTGCTTTACCTTTTATATCTCCAATTACTTCAAATTCAAATCCCATTTTATTCTCCGCTTTTATCTAATTTTAATAATTTACTCCAATTATCCTTTTATAAATAGTTTTGCACCATCTTTATTGGCTTCAATTCTTGCATGTCCACCCACTGGGAATGTAATTATTGGTGTTGTATGTCCAAAATCAACTCCTGCAATTACTGGAATATTTTTAAGTTCTGGTTTATCAAATATTTTAAACCATTTTTCTTTGGTCATACAAGAACCTTTTTGTGCTCTACCACAAACAATCCCTTTTACTGTTTTAAATTCTGGCATATGCATTAAAGATTGTAAGTTTCTATCAAATTCCATTAAGAAAATTGGTCCAGAAAGTTCATCATCTTCTATGAAAAGAATTTTGTTTTCAATATTTGGCATGTATTCTGTACCTTGAAGTAAATTTAAAGTACATAAATTCCCACCAACAATATCTCCTTCTGCTGCGCCTTCATTTATTACATACATCCCTTCATTTGGTTCAAAGTGTCTATTTTCTTGATCTATAAACCAAGC
>JAZQTI010000126.1:0-5187 GCA_045630665.1 Candidatus Scatovivens sp. | reverse complement strand
TCACTCTACATCAAAACTTATAGGTTCACCTCCAGGATATGTTGGATATGATGATGCTGGTCAATTAACAGAAAAAGTAAAAAGAAGACCATATTCTATTATACTTTTTGACGAAATTGAAAAAGCTCATCCAGATGTATTTAATATTTTACTTCAAGTTTTAGATGATGGAAAACTAACTGATGCTCAAGGAAATACAGTAAACTTTGAAAATACAATTATCATAATGACATCTAATGCGGGGTCAAATTTAAATAATAATTCTATTGGTTTTGGTAACCAAACATTAATGAATAAAGATAAAATTTTAGGAGCTCTAAAAGATTTATTTAGACCAGAATTCTTAAATAGAGTTGATGAAGTTATCGTGTTTAATTCATTAACAGAAGCAGAATTACTACAAATCGTTGACCTACTTCTTGCAAAAACACAAGAAGCATTAAAAAATAAAGAAATTTATTTAAATCTAAATGATGAAGCAAAAAAATATATTGCAGCTAAAGGTACTGATTTAAAATATGGTGCTCGTCCATTAAGAAGAGCTATCCAAAAATTAGTCGAAGACGAAATAGCTGAAATGGTTTTAAGAGGTACTGTTACTTCTGGACAAACTATTTATGGATATATGGAAAATGGCGAATTAAAATTTAATGTTTAAAATTTTAAAAAGAGGTTATTATAAATAACCTCTTTTTTTATTCAAAATCTTCTAAAGCTGAATTTAAATTACTTATTCCAAAAACAAATATCCCCTCTTCTAATTTTGAAATATCTTTTTCAGTTAAATAATCTTTACTTATATTTGTTTCTTTTAATAATTTATAATCTTCAGCTTCTTGAACTTTATATATTTCAATATTTTCATTTCCTAATCTTAGTAAATAATGATCATTACACATTGTGTCAATATTTTGAGCTAATACAATTTCTTTAGAAGAAAATTCTTCCACCCTCCAATTTGAATATAATTTATTAATTTCATTTTCTGTTAAATTAATAAGTTCATTTGGTAATTCAACATAGTTTAAATTAGAATGACCACATTCATTATAATATTTTTTTAATGCAAATATTGCGTCAAAACTCACTTTTTCTTCTGTTACAGAAACAGCTATTTCTTCATAATCAACTATATTTTTATCTATAATCTCAATCTCTTGAGACATATTCTCTTTTTCCCAAATCTTGGAATAATAATAACCAATTCCTATGGAAAACACAAATATTATAATTCCATAAAAAATAATTCTTTTCACATCTCATCACCTAAAAGTATTATGTAACAAATTCCATTTTTTATTCATATTTGATTTTCTATTTTGTTTTTCGTATTAATTTTTATTTTTCCATTTTTATTAATCTTTAAAATTATTTTCCCATGAATATCAGTTCTATATATTCTACTCCCAATATCATTAAATCTATCAATAACCTCTTCACTTGGATGTCCAAATTTGTTATCTTTTCCCACACCTATTAACACAATTTGTGGATTTATGTTTTGAAAAATATTATAAGAACTAGATGTTATAGAACCATGATGGGCTGCTTTCAAAATATTAGATTTTAATTTTTTATTATACGCTTCGCTTATTATATCTTCAGCAATTTCTTCAATTCTTTTTTTGCTTTGCTATAAAAAATAATTCTTCAAATTGCTTTGATGATTCTGGTTGTATCCCAATAAGAATTTTATCTACTCTAATACCTTCTACAATCGCCATTAAGCCACCAATATGATCACTATCAACATGAGATATAATCATATAATCAATCTTACTAATTTTTCGATCTAATAGATATGGTAAAACTACATTTTTTCCTTAATCATATTTATCTGTATTCCCTTGTCCTACATCTATAAAATATATTTTTAATTCATTTTCTTTCAATGTTGAAAAAAATAATATACATATAAAAGATATTAAAATAATATTAAAATTTCTTTTTCAGGAATTTTATTTTCATAATAAAAAAAAGAAGCTATGTTTAAACATAGCCTCATTATTAGTAGTATTATAATTTTTTGTTTTATAATCTTATCTCCTTTATAATTACTCTACTATTCTTTTTGCTGTAATAAAACGTTCTTTATAATATGTATTTGTTTTTATATTGTCTATTACAACTCCCCTTTTTGGATTTGCTGAATGCACAAATTCATCATTTCCTATATATATTCCAGTATGTCCGATTTTTGTTTTTGCATCATCATAAAATAATATCAAATCACCAATTTTTAAGTTTTCAACATTTACATCTGTTCCAATATTATTTTGACTTGCTGCTGTAGCCCCTAAACTATAACCAAATTGCATAAATATGTATCTTGTAAAACCAGAACAATCAAATCCTGATTCTGGAGTTTTACCTCCAACAACATAAGGATATCCTAAATATTGTTTTGCTAAATTTGCAACATCTTGACCTTTTCCTGCATTTTGTGTTTCAGAATTATTTGACAAAGCATCTGAAACAACTTGATTTGCAGTATTATCAATAGTTGTTGTATCTATATTTTCTTTTCTTTCTTCAGTTGTTCCTCTTGAAGATACATTTTCTTCTTCAAGAGTTACTAATGTTTTAAAAACATATCCAGAAATTTCATTTGATTTGAATTTATACCATTCGCCTTCTTCAGCAACTATAGTTATTTTATCATTATAATCTAAAAAACCTAAAGTTTTAGCTGTTTTACTAGGTGTTTCTCTAACCTTTGCAGTTTCAACATTTACTATACCTGTTTTATTTATATTTGATACAGGTGGTGTAGTTGGTTCTGGCTTTTTTACTTCTTCAACTTTGTTTTCAGTTTTATCTTTATTATCATCATCAGCTACAGTATTTGTTGTATCTTTACTATCATCAGTTGTTGTATTTTCAAAATCTGATGGTGTAGAAATTGGTTCTTGGTTTAAATCAGATGAGATTTTACTTGATAAAATCCAACCTGTTATTGCACCATCTGTTACTTGTGTCCAATTACCAATTTCAGTTATTTTTGTTAATTCTTTATTTGCTTCAATATTAATCATAGAGTTTGAAGTAATTGTTGGTAAGAATCTTATAAAAGAATTTGAAGTTGTAATAACTTTATTTGAATCTACATTTTCTTGATTATTATCTTCATATGTAGAAACATTATTATCTGCTGTATTACTAGTTCCTTCTACTTCTTTTAATAAATCCTTTTTTAGGTATCCAGTATTTTTTCCATATTTTACTTTATACCAGTCTCCTTGTTTTTCAACAATTTCAACTTTTTCACCTTTATAAATGTTAGTTAAAACATTTGAAGTTGTATTTGCTTCTTCTCTTAATCTTGCAGCTGAAGCATCAATTATAGCTTCGCTAGCCAAACTAACATTTATGAAAAATAGATATAGAATTATAGTAATTATCGATATTTTTTTAAATTTATTCATAAATTAAAAACCTCATCTAATTATTATTATCTAAATTTAATTTTATATGTACTTCTTCTAATTGTTTATCAAAAACTTTTGATGGTGCATTCATAAGTAGGTCTCTTGCTTTTTTATTTTTTGGAAATGCTATAACTTCTCTAATACTATCTTCTTTAGATAATAGCATTATAATTCTATCGATTCCGGCTGCAGCTCCAGCATGAGGTGGTGTACCATAACTAAATGCATTAAATAAAGCACCAAATTTTCCTTTTACATCTTCTTCTGTATAACCAGCTATTTCAAATGCTTTAACCATTATTTCTTGGTCATGGTTTCTTACAGCACCAGATAAAATTTCATATCCGTTACATACAGCATCATATTGATATGCATATATATCTAATGGATCTTTTGTATTAAGTGCTTCTAATCCACCTTGTGGCATTGAGAATGGGTTATGGTTAAAATCAATTGTTCCTTCATCTGATAATTCATACATTGGGAAATCAACTATGAAGCAGAATCTATATACATCTTTTTCTAATAAATCCAATTCATTTCCTAGTTTTATTCTAACTCCACCTGCAATTTTAACAGCTTTATTATATTCATCAGCAACAAAGAAAATTGCAGAATTTGGTTTTACATTCATTCTTTCGAAAATTTTTGATTTTCTTTCATCATCTATAAATTTGCTAATTCCACCATTTAAGTTTCCTTCACTGTCTACTTTTACCCAAGCTAAACCTTTTGCATCTAATTCTGATACTGCAAATTCTGACATAGCATCAAAGAATTTTCTTGTTTTTTCTTCCATATTTTCAGTTACTATAGCTTTTACAGTTTTATCTTTGAATGCATTAAATTCTGTGCCTTCAAAAATATCTGTTAAATCAGAAATTGTTAATGGGTTTCTTAAATCTGGTTTATCAGAACCATATTTTTCCATAGCTTCTTTATAAGGTATTCTTATAAATGGTGCTTCATCAACTTTCCAATCTGTATTTGCTTTAAACACTTTTGGAAGTACTGTTTCTATAATATCAAATACATCTTCTTGAGTTGCAAAACTCATTTCGAAGTCTAATTGATAGAATTCTCCAGGTGAACGGTCTGCTCTAGGATCTTCATCTCTAAAACATGGTGCTATTTGATAATATTTATTAAATCCAGACACCATTAATAATTGTTTAAATTGTTGTGGTGCTTGTGGAAGTGCATAAAATTCACCTGGATGTAATCTACTTGGAACTAAAAAGTCTCTTGCTCCTTCTGGTGAAGAATTTGCAAGAATTGGTGTTTGAACTTCTGTAAATTCAAGTTCATCCATTATATCTCTAAAGTTTTTTAATATTTTTGAACGTAATTTTATATTGTTATGTATTTTTTCATTTCTTAAATCTAAAAATCTATATTCAAGTCTTAAATCTTCTCTTACAGTTTGCCCTTCAACATTTATTTCAAAAGGTAGAGAATTTCTGCATTTTCCAAGAACAGTTAATTCTTTTGCAACTACTTCTATTTCTCCTGTAGGAATCTTATCATTTTTACTGCTTCTTTCTACAACATCTCCAGTTACAGTAATTGTACATTCTTTAGTTACATCATTTAAATTTATGTTTTCTCCTATTACTATTTGTGTAATTCCAGATTCATCTCTTAAATCTATGAAAATCATTTTTCCTAAATTTCTAATTGTTTGTACAAAACCTGCTAGTCTTACTTCATTTCCGCAATCAGCAAGTCTTAATTCTCCACAATTATGAGTTCTATACTT
>JAZQTI010000125.1:0-2177 GCA_045630665.1 Candidatus Scatovivens sp. | reverse complement strand
ATAATTTCATAATTTAACCTCCTATAATATAATTCTTACATAAATTCTTACATAAATTACTATTTTTTTACATAAATTCTTACATATAAACCCTTATAAAATATAGTGTTCTTACACTTCTTACATTTTTTAGTATATACACAACATATAGGAAAAAATATTTTTTTATATTTTTCTATATATATGTGTATACCCTAATTTTATGTAAGAATGTAAGTTTTGTTGAAATATAAGGGCAAAACGGCTATTTTTATGTAAAAAAAGTGGTAAAAGTCATGTAAGTTTTTACTAAATGTGTAAATCAATGATAGCATAGTTACCTTTTTCACAGTTAATTGTAGTTTGGTGTAAATATCTTCCTGCACTATTTTTTTGAAGAAATCCCATCTCGTCCCATTCTTTTTTTACTGTTTCAAATTCAAAACCACCTTTTTTTAATTCTCTATATAGAATTTGTGCATTAATATAACAAATATAATATTTTGGATTTATTTCCTTAAATTTGCCCCAGCATTCATTAAAGTTAGAATCATCAAATTTTTTAGCATTAATATTTATTATATCTTTTATATATTCTTTAGCTTTAATAGCAGTTCTAATTTCATTTTTATCATTAACATATTCTTTAATATCTTCAACTTTTAATATATAGTCATCGTTGAATATGCACTCATTTGCCAATTCATTTGCTAGTAATATACTTGCTAATGAACTTGCTTGTTTATCGGTCGCAGGTGTTTGTTCAAGAATGTCATTTAAAATTTTCTTAAATCTTTCAAATATCTCATCAAAACCTATTTTTTGAATATATTTAATATATTCACGACCAGCAAAACCATAATTTTCTTTAATAACTTTCGCTATGTCTTGACCATTTTCAATTATTTTTTCACCTATTTCTAGGTCAATAACTCTATTATAAACTTGTTCCCCTGCATTTTCTTTTACTAGCCTATCGTTGCTAGTAAATAAAAAATTATTAAACCAAACCTTAACTTCTTTAGCTTGACTATTCTTATTTAATCGACCTTTTTCGGTTCCGTTGCATAGATCCATAACTAAACTTTCTAAATCTAAATACTTTGAACGTTTTACTATTTGTAATTCATCAAAATAACAAGTAAAGTTTCGCATAAAACTTGCAACTACTGAATAATAATTTTGTGTGTTGTTACTTGAAAGTCTTAATGCCCCAATATCAGGATTACCCCAAATTGACATTGCAACCATACAACTCAATGTTTTACCATTTCCTGATAACGAACTCCAAAGATTAACCATATAAGGTTGTAAATTTAATTTTTCAAGTAATGGACTTGCTAGTGTAGTTGCCATAAGTAATTTAATTACTTTATGTTTTCTTAATTCGAATATGCATTGTTTCCATTTTTCATAATTACCTTTACTTCCAATTGATTTATAAATATTTTTGAAATCGTCTGCTCCATCAAATATTCCATGTGAATCATAAGGAACAAAATCATTTTCTTTCCATCCAATATGTGAAATACTATCAAGTTTTTTAATGTTGTTTATATTCATTATCTCATTGAAATAATTTATATAATATCTAACATTTTCACTTGTAACGTCAAGCCCATCATCACTTAATAATAATAATTTGTTATTAATTGATAATTGGCTTTTGTCTACAATTAATTCTTTCCATTCATTTTCTTTGTAAAAAATAATCTTAACTTTTTCTTTTCCAGTATCTTCATTGATGTATCTTTCAACTGGTAGCACAGGAATATAACTAAATTTTGTATTATACTTATCAGTTATTCCTTTTATGGTGCAACTATAATTACCCATGTCATAATTTTCAATGTCATATTTGCATTTTGGTAAATTTAATTCGTTATCAGTTGATATTTTTTTATTTAGCAATGTCTGGTATTTTCTTAAACTTTCTTTAAATCTTTTCTCAACACCAAGTTTTCTTGCTTCAATAAACAATTTATCTTCTTGTTCAATTCTTTCAATTTCATTCATATTAAAAAGGTCAATAAATGTAGATTTTGCAAATAATTCTTTTTCATTTAATTGCTGTATTTCCATATATAACCTCCAGCAGTTTTTCTTTTATTTTGACAACATTTAATAATATTAGCATGACTTATTTTAAGTTTTTTTTCAATTTCTTTTGTAGAATACCAACTTTTTATAAATATATT
>JAZQTI010000124.1:0-1823 GCA_045630665.1 Candidatus Scatovivens sp. | reverse complement strand
TTCATAAAAAGTTTCATTCCTTTCCGCCTCGCCTTGAGGCTCGTTGTCAAGGCACACATAGAAATGAAAATTATTACCTTGCAACTTCTATTTTTTACTATATAATAACAACCATGAAGGAGTATGTACTACAAAGCACGTGGAGGTGAGTTGCAGACTTCATGCAACTCTTATGATTAAATCAGTATAAAAAGCAGTGCAAATGCAGTTGCTTCAAGCACACATAAGTAGTCCTTTAAGGCTGTAGGTTAATCATTGACTTTAGTTAATTCTTAGTGTTAACTGCATAGACAACTTACTCCTTCAAAAATATTTTTTGAAAGGAAGTTAATTTATGGAAGTTATTTATTCAAAAGCATGTGGTGTTGATGTGCACAAAACTTTTATAGTTGCTGTCATTTGTGATTCAACTACCATCACACCTAAATATTTAAGAAAACGTTTTTCTACCTATAATAATTCACTAATTGAATTTAGAAATTGGCTAATTGAAAACGACTGTCAAAATGTATGTATGGAATCTACTGGTAAATACTATATTCCAGTATACAATGCATTAGAAGGTTATATTTCTAATGTCGTCGTTGCTAATCCAAAATGGGTTAAATGTATTAAAGGTGAGAAAGACGATAACAAGGATGCAAAATGGATTGCAGACTTGTTTAAATTAGGTATCGTTCGTAGTAGTTTTATACCCGCTAAAGACTTTAGAGTTCTAAGAGAACTTACAAGATACCTCTACAAACTTACCTGTATGCGTACATCTGAGAAAAATAGATTTACTAATGCTCTTACAGTTGGTAATTGCAAATTAGACATGGTATTTTCTGATATCTTTGGTAAATCAAGTCAATTAATTATTGATATCATTATGAATAATGATAATTTCTCAGACATTGATATTATAAGTTGTTTAAAGAAAAATTGCAAATCTTCCCACGAAGATATTTTATCTTCTATTAATGGTATTAATTTTTCACTTGAACAAAAACTAAGAATTAATATTATCAAAGAACACATTAATTATCTTGATAAGTCAATTGAGACCTTAAGAAATATAATTGATGAATTAATTGTACCATACGAAAATTATGTAACACTTTTATGTACAATACCAGGTATTGATAGAAATTCTGCAATTATTATTTTATCTGAAATAGGTACTGATATGGCACAATTTTCTTCACATTATCGTTTAACTTCTTGGGCTGGACTTGCACCAGGATGCAATGAATCAGCTGGTAAAAAGAAATCAGTTAGAATTTCTCGTGCTGGAGTTTATCTTAAACCATGTTTAGTTGAAGTAGCACATTGTTCAATTAAAGATAAAACAAATGCCTACTATGCAGAAAAATATAATAAAATTTCTAAACGTCGTGGTAAAAAACGTACAATTATCGCAATTGCAAGAAAAATATTAGTTGCTATTTATCATATGATATCAACAGGTGAAGTTTGGAACCCAACTGATTTAGCATCAATTGAAACAACAACTGAAGATAGAATTAAATATACAAAAAACAATTTCAGACAATCAGCAAAACAATTATTTTCTTTAGGGCTTACATCAGAAGAACTACAAAACATAATTAATCAGAACGCCATCATAGATAATTAAATTTTGACTTTAACTTGGGGTAAGGGGAAGTCCGCCCTTTTTTAGATGTTTTAACTTAAAATAATAATTATCTTTTTTCAGGTTATGTCACCTCTTAGTTATATTTTATCATAAATTTGTTTATTTTTAAATTTTTTTGTTATATAATGTAATAGAGAGGTAGGTAAGACATGAGTGTTAGTATAGTTGATTTCATTATTATATT
>JAZQTI010000123.1:0-15459 GCA_045630665.1 Candidatus Scatovivens sp. | reverse complement strand
ATGAGTTAAGTCCGTTCGACTTGCATGTCTTATGTGCGCCGCCAGCGTTTATCCTGAGCCAGGATCAAACTCTCTTGTTTAATGGTATCTATATTTTATAATATAAATCGATTTGAGTTTGAGCTTTAAAGCTCGGTTTTTTAAAATTATAATTTTGGTAGTTTATAACTACCGCTTGGTTTCTCTTAAAGGATATTTATTGTTTACTTTTCAATGTACTTTTTGTTATTCACATTTCCTGTGAACAGTCATTATTTTAACACTGTTTTATCTACTTGTCAACACTTTTTTAAAAATTTTTTAAAATATTTTTTTGAAGTATTTTTAGCAGATTTTTTGTTAAATTTTAATGTGCTTTTTTTAGTTCGTTTAGCGAACTGTTTAGTATTTTAACACCATTCATTTTACTTGTCAACACATTTTTAAAATTTTTTTTAATTTTTTTTAAAACGTATTTTTTTGATGTTTTTTGTTGTGTTTTGTCGTTACAACGCTCCCTATTTTAGCACCAGATTTCTTAGTTGTCAACACTTTTTTTATATTTTTTTTATTTTCTTTTGTATTATCTACTAATCACCTAAAAATCGCTGTTCTTTTTATGGCAATTCGACACATCATAACCAATATTTTTTGAATTAATATTTACAGCTCATACTTTATAAATATTATTTCTATATTAATATGAAGATAATATATTATATGTAGAAAATATATTAATGTTTTATTTGGTGTATTTTATTTTTATAATATATATATGAAAATAATCTGTTTAAATTGTGATTTTTTTGTGTTTATTTTTATTTTTTAATTTATCATAAATATCATTACATATAATACATTAATAAAACCTTCCTATATTGTATAAAAAAACAATAAAGAATTTATAAAATGAAAAAAGGAGAGCTATGCTCTCCCTTTTCTTGGTTGATTTGCAACTTTGTTTATCAGATGTTTTTGATTCTCCAAATGGATTCATCCTTACAGGTTCTTTCTGCTTCACGCTGCATGGAAGCATACAGTCTTTCTTCAACCTGAACCAGATAGTTGTATCTCCATTCCTTGGAGCTATAGTTCCACTGGGTATGTGCAATTTTGGTTTGATCATATGCCATGTTTCTCGTGATAAGATATTTCAGGCCACTGTAGGTACCACCAATATATGCTCCCAGAACACGGTCATGGATAGAACTTGCGTTCACACCAGCAACCTCTGCAACCACAGAAGTAAACTCCTTAATCGTAGTATATCCAATGATATCACGATTGTGAATCACGAACATAACTGCACAAGGCACTTTCATGCGGCTTTCTGCAGGAACTTTACTCCTTTCATTCTTGATCATCGTACATACTGTTTTGGTATAATCTGCCAGGGCTTCTTCATAGTTTGTATTGCCCAAGTTAATAGTTGCTTTTGTTTCTTCCTGTTTTGTACTCATATTGTCCTTCAACCTTTCCTTCGTGCAAGAGGATTATATCTCCTCAGTTTTTTGATTGTCCTTTTTCAACTTCATGCATTCTGCATGGCTAATTTTAAAGGAACACTTTCGATGCTTTACGCCCTTTAATTATACCATATTTATACTTATTTTTCAAATTTCAAGCTTATTCGCTCATTTCATTATTATAAAATTTGTTTCTACAATATTTTTTTGCTAAGCCACCTTCACTTGTTTCTCTATAATGACTCTTTAAGTCTTGTCCTGTTTCATACATTGTTTCTACAACAACATCAAACGCAATTTTTCTTTCTTCTGGTAACATCATAGATAAGTTTGCTGCATCTACAGCTCTCATTGCTGCTACTGCATTTCTTTCTATACATGGAATTTGTACATATCCATATATTGGATCACAAGTTAATCCTAAATGATGTTCCATTCCTATTTCTGCTGAGTTTTCTATTATTTGTAAATTACCTCCTAATAGATATGCTGCAGCTGCAGCTGCCATAGAACATGCTGTTCCAACTTCAGCTTGGCATCCACATTCAGCTCCACTTATTGAAGCATTTGTTTTTACTACATTTCCAATTACTCCAGCCACAGCCAAAGCTTTTATTATTTTTTCATCTGACAAATTATATTTTTCTTTCATATAATATAGTACAGCAGGCAGCACTCCTGAAGCTCCGCATGTAGGTGCTGTTACTATTATACCACCACTTGCATTTTCTTCATTTGTCGCATATGCATAACTACTTAATAATCTATTTTGTTTTATACTGTCTGATTCATTTTCAATCACTGTTTCAAAAAGTCTTTTTGCTCTTCTATCTATATGTAATTTTCCTGGAATATATCCTTCTTGTGTTAATCCTATTTGAATTGTTTTTTGCATTGATTCCCAAATCTCTGCTAAAAATGTTTTTATTTCTTCACCTTCTACATTAACCACATAATCATATAAGTCACAATTATTATCTATACAATACTCTTTTATTTCTCCAAAACTTTCTTCTTTATATACATCTTCAAATGAAACTTCTTTTTTTCCTTCTATTTGGAATGTTCCGCCACCAACTGAATATACTCTCCAGTGAGATAGTTCTTCTTCATTTTTATATGCATATATATCAAATGTATTTGGATGAACTGTACATTCTTCTTCATAATCAAATATTATTTCTGTTTCATAACCTTCTAAAGTTTTCTCTATTATATAATCTGTTAAATGTCCTTTTCCTGTTAATGCTAATGATCCATGTAATATTACTTTAAATTTTGTTGCTTCTAAATTTTTATTTTTAAAAATTTCTGTTGCTCTTTTGGGTCCCATTGTATGTGAACTAGATGGCCCATTTCCTATTTTATATAATTCTTTTAAAGATTGCATACACACAATTTGAAGAATATCAAATTATTATTTCTAATAAATTAATATTCTTCTCTCCTATCTTTCATATTTATAATTTTATTGCCGCCTCTAATGCTAAAGTTATCATTCCATTCATTGATTTTTCTCTTTCGCCTGGAGTTAATTCACGTTTTCTATAAGCTGAATCTGATACTGTAGCTAAACATGCTGCATGTTTTCCTAAATGATTTGCTGTATAGAATAGTGCAAAACTTTCCATTTCTATTCCTAATATATTTAATTCTTCTGGTAAGCTTTGTGTTTTTTCTGGTGAAATATCTGAATATGGTCCAAAATATTCTGTTGCACACATATTTCCAACTCTTAAAGGTTGATTCATTTCAGCTGCTGTGCTTTTTATTACTTCATTTATTTTTCCTGAAGTTCCTATAATATGACATTCCTCTGCTGTCATTGCTTTTGCAAAATTAGATTCTGTATAACTATTTTCTGCTAAAATTACATCTAAAATTTCAATATCTTTATCATTAGCTCCGCAAGAACCAATTCTAATAATATTTTCTACATCATAGAATTGATATAATTCATAACAATAAATTCCCATACTTGGTAATCCCATTCCAGAACCCATTACAGTTACTTCTACACCTTTGTATTTTCCTGTAAAAGCATACATCCCTCTTACTTTGTTTACAAGTTTAGCATCTTCTAAAAAGTTTTCTGCTATATACTTTGCTCTCATTGGGTCACCTGGCATTAAGACTGTTTTTGCAATTTCTCCTTTTTTTGCTTCATTGTGTACTGTCATATAACATCCTCCTTTATTTTTCTTCGCAATTATTATATCATTTATAAGCTATATTTGCAAATAAAAAAGCACTACTTTATCTTAAAATAGTGCTTTTTCTCATTATTTATTTTTCATTTTTTTAATTTTTGATAATATAAAAAATGTTACCGCAAGACCCATAAAACTATATATGTATAAATCCACATTATCACCTGTTTTTACAGTATCTCCATTTTCATTAATTACTGGTGATGGTGCAGGTTCTGGAGTACTTGGAGCTGCTGCTACTGAATTTTCTTTTTTCCATTCTATTTCTGGAATTGGAAAATCTTCTTGTATTGGTTCATTCAAATGATTTGTATATTCTAAGACTGCCTCTTGACTTACATCATAATTTCCAGTTTCTCTATTTTCACCATCTTCATACATATTAACTGTTTGTGTTAAATAAACTGGATATTCTAGAGAGAATTGATCAGGAAATACATCTCCTATATTCCAAACCATTTTTTTAGTTTCTTCTGTATAAGTAAAGTTTGAAGTTAAAATATTCATTTTTCCATTTTCATCTAATGTTAAAACATTTTCTGTACTTAAATTAGAATAAGCTTCTGTTCCATTATTTTTTATTGTAATTTCTTCAATAAGCTTTTCACCATTTTTTATTCTTATTATTGGTTCTACTCCATCTAATGTTTTTGTTAATAATCTTACTTCTTTTCCTAATGTATTTTTTACTACTGCATTACCTGGTACTATATAAAAATCTTTTGAGATTTCCTCATATATATTATCTAATTCTTCTTCCAATTTTGTCCAATCATAGAAGAATGATTTTTCTGTTGATAATTTTTCTAGCAATGGTTTGGTATCTTCTGAAGTTATTACAAATGCTCCATTACTTGTTATTGCTCTTGTTGTATTATCAGAACCAATTGTATATATTTTTACTCCTGATTCTTCCATTAATTCTTTTTCATATAATTCTGTATTTGAAATATAATTTACCCAATTAGTTGCATGATTTCCTACAATTCCATCATCTGTATTTTTATATACTGTATATTTTATTCTATTATAAATACTTGGAGCACCATCTGAAATAAAAATTGCAACTGTATCTCTGTTTTCTTTAACATCTTCTTCTAATAATATATTAGCTTGTTCAAATGCTCTGGTATAGTTTGTTCCACCTTCTGTATTATCTCTTTCTCTCATTATAAGTTCTTCGATTTTATTAATATCATTTGATAATCCTAATTCCATAGTATCATCAAGATAATTAATATCACCAGCAAATCTTATTATTCCAATTCTATTATTTGGGTTAAGTTCTAATATTGATTTAGCAAAGTTTACTGTCATTTCTCTAATAATATCAACTCTTCTTGTTTCTGTACCTTCAATTGTTTGATGTACACTATTTGAATCATCTATTATTAATACAACATCAACATCTTTATTAATTCTTGTTCCATCAACTTTTAAAGTAACATTTGCAACTGCTCTATCTGGATAATTCACAACAGGTGTTGCATATTTGTCTAATTTAACAGATCCAGGATTTGGATATACTGGATTTGTTTCAACATCTTCTAATTCAAAATTTGATTTATTTTTATAACTTCTTGAAACTTCATATATCTTTACTCTTGATGAATTCCCTAATTTACTAGACAAAAATCTTTCATCTGGTGCATAAAATCTTAAGTAACTAAATTTTTCTTCAACACCATTTTGTTGCATTCTAGTTGTTCCATCATCATAAAATTTCAAATTAAAACCATATGAATTTTGTTTATATGTAATTCCTGCCGGATTTTTAGATGTATTTGTTTGTCCAAATTCTAATTGTTTTCTTTTTGAATCATCACCATCAAATACAGAAACAGAACTTTCTAACGCTGGTTTGTCATCTCCCGCATTTACTGTCTGGGTACTTTTAGTAAATGTCCATAATATATTTTTACTACTATAAACATATAATTCATCACCATCTATACGAACCATTTCGGAATTATCAGTCCCCATACAATAAGAACCTGTAGCAAAGTCTGTACTTGCTAAAGCATATAAATCTCCATCATTATCATACACTATTATATAATCTTTAGCAGAATCACCTTTTATCTCATCTTCATCTAAAATTTGTTTTATTTTATATGTTGCATATGGTGCGCTTGCTGCTTTTACTGGCACCACTAATAATGACATCAATAAACAAACTAAGCAAATAATAGAAATTATTTTTTTCATTCAATTCTCCCCTTTATAACATTATTATTTTATATTATATCATTGATATTTTTTATACGAATAACAATACAATTATATTTAAAATACATTTGTGTTACAAAAAATAAAACTCAAGTTTTATAACTCGAGTTTTATTTTACTTTTTGGTTTCGATTATAGCCTATGCTGTTGTTTTTAAATCTAATCTTAATTTATCTGCAATCATTGCAATAAATTCTGAATTTGTCGGTTTACCTTTGTTTGAATTTACAGTATATCCAAATATTGATTCTACCGTTTCTAGTTGTCCTCTATTCCATGCAACTTCTATTGCATGACGAATTGCTCTTTCAACACGAGATGGTGTTGTTTTATACTTTTTAGCCAAATCTGGATATAATTGCTTTGTTATTTGATTAATAACTTCTATATTATTAACCACCATAATTATTCCATCTCTCAAATATTGATATCCTTTTATATGTGCTGGAACTCCAATCTCGTGGATGATATTTGTGACTTTGATTTCTAATATTTCTTCTTTTGTTGATTTAATATTAAACTCTACATAGTTTGTTTTGTTATCTTTTATAGGTAATTGTATTACTGGTTTTTTTACTGCTGGCTTTTCGATTAATTCTCGAATTCGCTTCATCAATACCTCCATTTTGAAAGGTTTAAGGATATAATATTGTGCACCCAAATTTACTGCTTGGGCTGTAACATTATCTTGTCCAACAGCTGATAACATTATACAAATTGGTAAATCCACGTTATTCGAAATTAATTTTTCAAGCACACCTAAACCGTCCAAATGTGGCATAATTACATCTAGCAAAGCTACTTGTGGTTTTTCTGTTATTATTTTATTGTAAGCATCTTGTCCATCTTTTGCTGTTGCTATTATTTCTACATCATCTTGCGTATCAAAATATGTAATTAGTGTAGAAACAAAATCCAAATTGTCATCAGCTATAAGTATTTTGATTTTTTCTTTCAAAATAATCCCTCCTTATTAAAATGTGTAAATATTTACAAAAGGAATTATAATACTATAAAATTTTTAAATCAATCATTTTTACTTATTTTTAGCCACTTTCGTGTTTCACGTTTCTACATTTTTCGACAAAAAAGAGGCCAATGTTAAAAACTTGCCTCTTTTACCATATATTTTATTTCATACATACAGTTCATTTTTTATATTTTATAAAATTTATTTTTTATATCTTTTAATTTATAAGCCTTGTTCATCTTTTTCATCTTGTTTATCTGCAGCATCTGCCCATCTTTTTCTTGTCATAGCAGCACTTGCTGGCCCTTTACTTCCAGTACTTCTTATTAAATCTTGAACCCTAGCAATTGCTTGTTTTTGAAAATTTATTTTTTTTAAAACATCTGCTATAACTTTAGGATCACCAGCAACTACTTCTGCATTTCCACCTTTAAAATCATAAGTTTTATTATCATAATAATTACCATCAAAATCTACCATTTGTTGACCTGTTTCTTTAGCAAATGCATATAATAATGGAAGTTCATGTTGTTTTTTACCACTTGAAACATATCCATTTCTTATTCCCATTCCTACCATAGCATATTCAAAAACACTACATCCAGAATCAACTATAGCAAAACTATTATAAACTGCATCTAATAATCCTGGAAATATTGACACATTCGCTACAGGGCTTTTAGCATACCCTGTTGTTCCACCTCTTTGTGTTGAAACAACATCTGCGCTTAATGTTAATGCTAAATTTGAATTATCTTGTTTTATTTCTGATGAATCTGTTATTTTATTCCATCCTGTATCATAAACTTCAACTTTTCCTAATCCTTTTTCTGTATAGAATATTTTATCTCTAGAATAATCTATACAAGCAGCATGAGTATAATCAGAATATTTATATCCAGCTTCTGTTTTTTTACTTCCGTCAAATGCAACAATCATTGAACAATATGGTAATAAACCATTTCCAACTCTTAAATTGTTTGTTCCATCAATATCGTCAATTGCTACATAAAATCTTTCTTGTTCTCCTGGCCCTAAATTTGATTCTTTTCCTTTTTCTTCACTTTCTACAACAATTTGTGGTTTTGAAATAAGTAATGTTTTTATTATTTTTTCTCCTATTTCCATATCACCTTTTGTTACAACATCTGCTTTTTCTCCAATAACTCTTTGAGTTAATGATTTTCCAAGACCTTTATTTACTCTTGATGCTAAAACTAGAGCTGACAAAATAGAATCTTTCATATTTTTCTCCTTTATATAACAATATATTTTTCTTTTATAATTTCAGTTTTATTTAAAGCAAAATTAAGTTCATATTTTTCTGAAGCTTCTACAAGTTTATCATATTTTGTTTTAGTTATATCTACATACACTAAAACTTCTTCATTATATTCAACATTTGTAACTTCAATTTCATTTTGTTTTAAATAATATTTCATTTTTTCCAAATCTGGATAAGTTGTTGTTAAAACAACTTCTAATCCTAGATCTTTAGTAACTTCTTTTATTTGTGCAAGTGCTTCTTGGGTTGCTCCTGTATAAGCTCTAATTAATCCACCTGTTCCAAGTAAAATCCCGCCAAAATATCTTGTTACTATAACAACTAAATTTGTTAGCTCTTTTGAATTCAAAATATTTAACATCGGACCACCAGCTGTTCCTGATGGTTCTCCATCATCACTAAATCTATTTACAATTCCATCTTTTGTAAATACACTATACGCAAAACAATTGTGTCTAGCATCAAAGTATTTTTTCTTAATTTCTTTTACCTTTTCTTCTGCCTCTTCCACAGTTTCTACATAAAATATATTTGCTATAAATTTAGATTTCTTTTCCACAATTTCTGCAGAAACATTTTCATTTATAGTTTTAAACATTCTTTTTCTCCCATACTTTTCTCACAGCTTTTAAAGATAATGTTGATAAAGTAAAACCAATAACTGGTACAAGTGAACTTAAAAATACATTACTTGTTTTACTAATTATGCTTGAATATACAATTACAACTATATAAGTTAATACAGCTATACAAACTTTTCTTGTTGTAGATGTTTCCCATTTTTTATCTAATTCTACTCTTCTATTTCTTTCTTGAATATCTTCAATTGTTTTTTCTAAATCTTTTAATTCCATTTTATTCTCCTTTTATTTTACAAATATATACCCACCTAAATTCATACTGTTAACATCTTTAGTATAAATTCCGTATTCAAAATTAATATGTGTTAAATAAATACTTACATTTTCGTTTTCTGTTTTTATAAAACAGTTTTCTTCAAACACTTCGTCTGTGCTAAAGTTATCTTCATTTGCATCAATTAGTTTATTCACTAATTCTTCTAGGTTTACTTTTGTTTCTATGTTTTTATTTTCATCTTTTATTTCTATATTTTTATAATCTATTTTATCATTATAATTATATGGATAATCTATTTCATATAATTTTGAGAATTCTGAAATATCTATTCCATCAAATTCACAATTTGCATAAACATATGAAAATTTGTTAATTTCCCAAGGTTCTTTTGTAACTGGAATATGTGCATCAATTTTTTCTAAAACTTCTTTTGAAACTCTTTTTTCAAGATAAGATCTATCACTATTTCTTCTAATATATGCAAATATTTCTTGACACTCATCTTTATTTTCATCAGTTAATTTATCAAAGTTTTCTGCTGTTGCAAGTATATTTTCTAATCTTTTTGTTTGACTCATTATTGGAACATCTAGTAAATTTAATGGGCTAAGAACACAAATAAGCACTAAACCTACAACAAATAATATTGATTTATCTAAATGTTTTGATTTTTTGTATAGCATTAAAGCTATAAACACAATTTCAAAAATTATAAGTACAACACCCATATATCTTGAAGTTGTTAATCCATAGTCACTAATTCTAATTCCCATTGCAATTATTTGTAATATTATTAATGGCATAAATGCATATAAAAGAATTGTTGCTATAGCTTTTAAGTTTTTGTTTTCATCGTAATTTCTAAGTAATAAAACAATAGGTATTGCAATAGAAAATGTTAAAGACAATATAAAGAAAATTGAATTATTAAGCAATTCTCCTGTTGCTGTTATTTTAATAATATACATATAAAGTATTATTATTAAAAAGCTAGCAATTGGCATAAATACACATGTTACTAGTACTTTTATAAATTTACCAGGCTCTTGTTTCATATCTGTAAGAGCATTTATTAAAGATGGAACATAATAACCACCAAGTAATAATATTAATGTTTTTGTTAATATATCATAATCATTTCCATCTAATATAAGTTCTATAAATACTAATATAACTATTAATACACCAATATTTGATAAAGCATATATTGTACTACATTTTCCAAAATTAGATATTACTTTTAATCCAAATTCTTTTATTTCTAATTTTGAATCTTTTATAATTTTGTATAATGTAAATAGTGGAAGTATTCCTAAATATGTTATTAATATTCTTGATAAAAGGTCTTGCCCGCTTTGTGATAGTTCCATATTCATAAAATTTCTAAATATTAGAGCTATAACTACACTACAAATTCCACCTGCTATTTTAAACATTTTTTTAGTAAATATTGTTTCTACAAATAAAGTTCCCACTCCAGAGATTATAAATACTGCATACCAGTATTCTCTATCAAATGTTCTTAAAAAGTCATCACTACCAAATGCATATATAAGAGTAAGCATATAAACAACAATTATTGTCATTGGAAACTTTTTATATGTTTCTCTTATTGAATCTGAAATATTTGAAAAAATTTTTTTCAACTTTCCCATATAGATTCTCCTTTCTATTACTCTTGATTTAGTCCTGCGGTATAACCTGTTGAATATGCTATTTGCAAGTTGAATCCTCCTGTATAAGCATCAACATCTATTATTTCACCTGCAAAATACAAACCTTTAACAATTTTTGATTCCATAGTTTTTGGATTTATTTCTTTTATAGAAATTCCTCCTGCTGTAACTATAGCCTCTTCTACTGGTCTAAATCCATCTATAGTAATTTCCAAATTTTTTAATAGTTCAACTAATTTCATTCTTTCTTCTTTTGTTATGCTATTTACTTGTTTGTAAGAATCTATTTCTGATAACTCTATAATTGGATTTATCATTTTTCTTGGTAATAATTTTTCTAAACTATTTTTAAATTCCTTATTTTTGAATTCTTCAAAATCTCTTCTTATTCTTAAATCTAATTCTTCTACTGAAAGTGCTGGTTTTAAATCTATATAAAGTTTTATTTTTTCTTCTTTTAATAATCTATCTATATCTTTATATCTTAAAAGATGTGCTGAAGCACTTAATATTGTTGGTCCGCTTATTCCAAAATGTGTAAATAATAATTCACCAAAATCATCATATATTTTTTTATTTTTTTCTATATCTTTAATTGTTATTTTCACATTTCTTAAAGATAACCCTTGCATGCTTTGGCATAATATTTTATCAGCTGTAAGTGGAACTAATGATCCTCTTATTTTTTCTACAGAATGTCCTAATTCTTTCGCCATTTTATATCCATCACCATCAGAACCAGTTCCAGGATATGATTTTCCTCCTGTAGCAAGAATTACTTTTCCCGCAAAAATATTCTCACCATTTTCTAATTTTACACCTTTTATTTCATCTGATTCTATTAGTAATTTTTGAACTTTTGCATTAGTTCTTATTTCTATGTTTTTATATTTTTTCATTTCTTTTATAAAGCATTTTAAAACATCTTCTGCATTATCTGTTACAGGGAAAATTCTATTCCCTCTTTCCTCTTTTACTTTTATTCCATTAGATTCTATAATATTTATAATATCTGTATTTGAAAAATTTTGGAAAGCGCTATATAAAAATCTCCCATTACCAGGAATATTTTTTATGAATTCGTCTATATCAATAGAACTTGTTATATTACATCTACCTTTTCCTGTAATTAAAAGTTTCTTACCTAAACAATTATTTTTTTCTAATAAAATTACTTCTGCATTTTCTTTTGCAGCAGATATCGCTGCAAGCATTCCAGCTGGTCCACCACCAACTATTATAACTTTCATATATTTATACCTTTCTTTAAAAAATAGTATAATGTTTAATTTAATTCATCTATTTTTAAACTCAATTCTTTTAAAACTTCATATGTATATTCTTGACAATATTGTCCAACTGCTGGTTCATATTCTTCACCAAGCAATTCATTATCAGACATAATTTTTATTCCTACTACAGGAATTTTATAATTATCTGCAATTGTACATATTGCTACTAATTCCATATCTTCACATGATACATTGTGTTTATCTGCTAAATATTTTAATTTATCTTTTTCTCTATTCCAAACATCTGCACTTCCTACAACACCTGTATATACATTTCCATGTTCATATCTATCTTTTTGAGATAGAGCAATCTCTACCAATTTTTTATTTGTTTTATATAAACGTTTTTCATCATCTCCACCATCAGTAAATGTCATAAGATCCCATTCGCATGAATTGCTTCCTTCGCCTAATTCTTTATATGGTGTTTTAGAAGACAATATATTAAAACATTCTTCTGCAATTATAATATCTTTTTTGTGTCTATTTTCTATTATTCCACCTGCAGTTCCTGCATTTACAATACATATTGGATTATAGTTTTCTATTGCTAAAGTTAAACAAGATGCTGCATTTACAAGACCTACTTCTGATTTTGCAATTACAACTGGATAATCATTTATATATCCTTTAAAAAATTTATATATACTTTTTGTTTCTGGTTCAGAATCTTCTAACATTTCTATTAAATATTTTAACTCTGAATTTAATGCTCCTATTAAAAGAATTGGTCTTATTTCCATACTATTTTCTCCTTTTTTACACACTGTTAATATTATATCATTTTTTGACATTTTTTTCAATTTATATAATAAAAAAGCATTGCTATTTCTAGCAAAGCTTTTTACTTTTTTTATTATTCTTCTGTATGCTCTATACATTGAGCTCCATATTGTTCTTGTAATAAGTATTTTCCTAAGAAACTTGGAGTATAATAAGTATCTATTTCATAGCTTGGAACTACTACTACTTTTCCTGAAGCATCTATAACTCCCCATTTACCTTCTTGGTAAATTGCTGCATATCCATATTGATTTAATTCTGTTACTAAATCATATCTGCAATCTACAACTACAGTTCCATTTTGATCTTTATATCCCCATTTTCCATCATCTGCTTGATAAGAATATAATCTTAAGTTATCAAATACTTCTGTGTTTTGTACAATGTTTCCAGATTTATCTATATATTTTAATTCTGTATCTGAATATATTGCTACATAATCATCATTTACACTTTCAACAATTCCATTTTCCATTGTTAATACTTTTGCCATTTTTTCTGAGTAAATGTCAACTGTTGTTCCCTTTCTTGCTTCTAATGCTTTTGCATTTTCAAGAACTATTATGCCATCATATTCTGGTTCAATTTCTATTCCTGTATATAAATCTAGAACTCCTGATGTTCCAGCTTCTGTAGTAAATACAAAGAAATTATCAAAAGCATATGTTATGTTTGTATAATTGTTATTTATTTCTCTATCTTTACTTATTATACTGTAATAACCATGTTCATCTTGAGCTATAAAATAAGATGAATTTCCTGTTTCTGAAATACTTCTATATCTGTTAGAATTTACTAAGTTTCCATGAAGATCATATAACATCATGTCATCACCTTTTTTTACTGAAATATAATTTCCAGCAATTGAATATGCAACAAATTCTGCATTTAGGATTTCATCTCCATCTTCATCATAAAAACCATATTTTCCATTTTTATTAACTATAAAAACATCTGAAATATTATAATAATTTATTGATTGATATCTTGGTTTTATAACAACTTTTTTATTTTTTATAACACCTTTTTTCCCACCATCCATGAAAATTAAATATATATCATCTTCGTTTTCATATTCTAGAGCTCTCGTTATAGATTCATATTTTGGTTCTAATAACATTTCACCATTATAATCTATATATCCAAAAATAATTCCTGTTGGTGTTTTTTCTGAAATAATATATCCTGTTTTTAAATATCCTTCTATTTCTGAACAATATTCGTCTCCTCTAACAGAATTATATTTTACATCAATAATAACATTTCCGTATGAATCAAGTACTCCATATAAACCATCTTTTTTTACTAAAATACAACCTGGTTTATTTTTTAAACTTTCTACTTTTTCATAAACTGCATTTGTTAATTTTTTTCCACTAAAATCTACTAATCCAAATTTTCCGTTTTCTTCATAACTTAATACATTTTTTTCCATTTCTAAACTAGTATCAGAAATTATTATTGGATAAACTGAACTATATTCTGTAAAAATATCTTTTCCTTTACTATTTAAAATAGAATACTCATTTTCTGTAAAACAGAAAAATACTTCTTCTGATTGATTAGGTATATAAATTGTTGTATATTTAGGATCTATTATAGTTTTACCATTTTTATCTACTACTCCAACCTTTTCGTCTAAAGAGTATAATGCAAAATATTCATATGGTTTTTCTTCTATTACTGCTACAGCTTTATCTTTTGTTGCAACTTTATAAATTACAATTCCCAAAATTATAACTACTAGAACAATAATAACTGCAATTATTGCTTTTACATTCCCTTTTTCGTTATCAAACTTCAAATCCTATCAACTCCTAACCTCAAAATTATGGGTACATTTTATAATAATTAAGTCAATATTTCAATAATAAAAAAGAAAATTTAAGCTTTTTTATTTGCCTAAATTTTCTTATTATTTTATATCCAAAATTCGAATAAATTTTTCAAAAATACTGTTACTGAGCTTCTATAATTTAATAAGAAATCCATTTCAGTTGTAAGGCCTATTCCTAGCATCATTATTATAGTTAAAAGACATGCTATAATATATCCTTTTTTCAAAAATTCATTTTCTTTATTTTTATCTATTCCTTTTAAGAACATTAAAATTGCACCAATTGATAATATTAATTTAAAATCTATGCTATATGCTTCACAAATTCCACCAAAACATGTTGAAACAATAATTGCTAATATGCTACTAATAATTCCTACATTTATAAAGTTTTTTAATTCTTTTTCTTCTTTTAAAATTTCTTTTTTAAACAAATATATTACTAAAATTGCAATTCCAATTAAACCTACTAACCTATTTTCATAACACACTTCATTCATCATCATTAGACTTGTATCTTTATTTACGAATACGAATGGAAATCTTAATGGATTAATTAATGGTGTTTTAAAAGTATATTCTAAAATTCCTGCCAATATTTTCCCAAAAGTTATAGATGTACAACTGATCATATTAAAACTTGTTAATTGATATTTTGCACCAAATTCTAATATATTATCAAATCTAACATAGTTTAATGCCATTTGCAAAATTGCAAATAAACCAAGTGGAATAATTGCAAATAAACTATCTATAATTTTTTCTTTTAATTTTAGTTCTTTCATACTATCTAACGCCAGTAATAGTATTAATGGATAATATACAATTAGATTTGGTTTTGATAATACTACTAATGCTGTTGAAATTCCTAAAA
>JAZQTI010000122.1:0-8117 GCA_045630665.1 Candidatus Scatovivens sp. | reverse complement strand
TATTAATTCTAAAGATGAAGAAAGGAATTTAATATGAAAAATAAATTAATAAAAATATTAATTCTTGTTTTAATTTTGATTTTAGCTTTTTTAATAATTAATTCTACATATTCAAAATATACAAATACAGCCAAAGGTTTAATTGATGAAGTTGTAGGAAATTGGAAAGTTAAAGTTAATGGAACAGATATAGCAGATGGAAGTGGAAAATTTGTTATTGATAATTTTAAATTAGATGAAGATATTGGTACTCACATACTTGGAGAGCAAATGGCACCAGGAACTAAAGGTAGATTCTATATAGATATAGACCCAACAGGTTCTGATGTTTCTTTAAAATATACACTTACAATTGACAGAAAAGAGTTTGTTTCAAAATTGCTTGAAGAAATTGGTTTAGATCCAAATGATGAGACATTAAAAGATAAATTAAATTTTAAAATAACAAATATTAAAGTTGATGATATGGAAGTAAATATACCAGAAGACTTAAACGAAGATATTGTTGTGTCAAAAATAAAAAGATTAGATAAAATAAAATCAGATAATGAAAACGTAAGAAAAGATTTAATTGAAGTTGAAGTGGAATGGGAAAATAATGAAGATAATAACGATATGGATTTCTTAATTGGAAACGTAAGAGATAATTTTAAATTAACATTACCAATAAATGTGAATGCGATTCAATGGAATGATTTCTTAACAATTGCTGATTTTTCACAAATAACAAGAGCTATATGTGATAATTTTGAATCAAGAGTTGGTGTAACCTATGATGCAATTTATACAGGAAATAATGAAGTTATTGAAAAAGATGCGAATGGGCATATCGTTTTAGATGATGACAACCCAGTATTATTTTACGAAACAACTGAAGATGAATCTTTAAATTTAGATGAGTATTCTATAAATCTTACAATTAAAGGTGATAGTACACAAGGAAATGCATATGGAAATACAGTGCTTTCAATTGGTGATTTGCAACAAAATTCATATGTATCAATTATAAATATATGTAGAGGATATTTACATGTATATTCTTATAAAGATGATTTGGTTGCAAATTGTTCTTCTGAAAGAACAGATGTTGGATTTGGAAGTTATAACATATCAGAATATTCAAATCAAATTTTGAATATTCAAGTTTTAGCAAATAAAAATGGTGATACAAGAGTATTTATAAATGGAGAGGAAAAACAGAGTTTCCAAACTGGTACAAGTACAGCTGTTCCAATTCAAGCTTCAATAGGAGAATTAAAGCCATTAAGAAAGTTAAAATATTCAGGAACATTATATAATTGTTCTATATTTAATAGAATATTAACTGAAACAGAAATTCAAGCAAATTGGCTTGAAGCTAGGGATAATTAATAAAAATTTGCGAATATTATGTAAATATGCTATAATTAATATGTCAAGGTACGTCCTTGTTAATATATATTTTCCTTTTTACACAAGCGAGTGTTAACATATATATTACTAATAGAAAGGGAGAATGATTATGGCAAAAGATGCAAATGTAAGAAATGAAGGAGTTTGTGTTGTACGGAATGTACATATCACTGTTGAGGTGAAAGTATCACAGCGATTTTTGATTCGCAAAAAAACAGGAGAAAACGTTGAGGAAATGTTTTTACGAATGAAAGATGAACAGATGAGTGTGGCTGCAAAGAGAGACTGCGACGTTTGCAGGACTATTACCCAGTTAGTGGAGGAATGTAATGGAGAAGTTTCGAATGTTGTTTCCAACTATAATGGAAAATCAGGACGATTTATCATCGATATGTACATCGATTTCGTGGATAACGACAGTACTCAAGAATTTTGCGCAAAACTCTATCAAAAAGCGAAAAGCATTTAGCCAGGGCTGTAGCCCAAAACACGACCAGGATTTATTCTGGCCGTGTTTTATTTTTAGTGCCAATAATGTAAATAAAATGTAAATAAAATGAAATAGTATATAATTAGTAAATTTGATAAAATACTTATGTATAAATGTAAAAAAAATGGAGGAAATATGTATGACTAAAAAGCAAGTTGCTTTTATAATATTTTTTATAATATTTTGTGCTTGTAATGTAATATATGCAAAATACATATTAACAAATGAAATTGCTATAAATATGACAACTCAACCTTTCTATTTTGAAGCAAATGTTGACAATCAAACAATTGAATTTGACGGAACTGAAGGTTATTTTAATTTAAATGTATTAAATAATGATAATACAAGTTTTTGTATATCAGATATACAATATGATATTAGTTTAGAAGAAAATTCTAAATATAATTTTTATTTAAATAATGAACTTATAACAAATAATATAATATCAGGTACATTATTAGGTAATGGATTAAATTCTAATTTATATTCATTTAAAGTTAAATTAAGTGATAACGCTGCAATAACAACAACAGCAGAAAGTGCTAATTTAAAAATAATGGCCAAAACACCATATACAAAAGAAATTAATATACCAATAACAGTTGGGCTAGCTGATGATAATGTGGAAGTATCAATAGACAAAACTACAGGAAGTCTTTCTAATACAAATGAAACAAGTGTGCATCAAATTACTGTTAAAAATAATAATACAGTACCAATTACATTTGTTATAGAAGGAGAAAATACAGAAGATTTAAATATTGTTGGAATAAATCAAAATGTAACAATACCTGCTAACACTGAAATGACAGTACCTGTATATTTGGCACCAACAAAGTCTGTTTATTCAACACATATAAGCAAAGTTACATTAGTAACAAAAGTGGTTTCACCATATCAAGCGGAAGTTGCAACACATGAAATTGAAATAACAACATGGGGATTACCAATGAATGATATAGTATTAAACACAAATACTATAAAAACAACAACACCAAATTATTCCGAAAATGTAACTACAACAACAAATTCCGGTGTTTATCCTATAACAGATGCAAACGGAATAGGATATTATTATAGAGGTGTTGTAGATAATAACTATGTATTATTTGCAAATAATGTATGGAGAATAATGAGAGTAAATAGTGATGGATCTGTTAGATTAATACTAGATTCTCCAATTAACAATGGAAACACATATAACTTTACTGATTCAGCAACAGATACAGAATATAATGGAAGTGTTGTTGAAGGTGTATTAGAAGAATGGTATAAAAATAACTTATTATTGTATGAGTCATCGATAAATCAAAACGCGTTGTTTATACATGATAGAACAGTTTCTACACTTGAAACAACTGTATTTACTGGATGGGAAAGAATTTTTGCAGGAGTCCCAACAATAAATACAAGTTCAATAAATAAACAATACTTATATTCGAAAGTAGGAAATACAAATGGAAATGGATATCTAACTTATCCAATAGGACTTGCAACTGCAGAAGAAATAATGTTGGCAGGTGCTGTAAAGACAACAGATTCAACACTTCAAGCAATTGGAAGTTCTGGTTTACAACCGAATACAAAATTTTATATAGCAAATGATATACCATCAAATGGAGTTGGAATGTGGACAATGACACCATTTAATGGAACTGCTGTGTTGGATTTTAAAAGCAGTGTTGGAATTTATAAAGAAACACCAGCTAGTGCAAGAGTATTAAAACCAGTAATAGAAATAAGTTCAAGTTGTAAGTATAAAGGTTCAGGAACAAGTGAAGATCCATACGTAATAGTTAAATAGATTACATTAACATTACAAACATACTACAATTTATTAAAGTATATTGACAACAAAAAAACAAATTATATAATGAAATTGACAAATATAAATAGGAGCGTAGAAAGTTGAAAAATAAAACAATATCTATAGGAAACATATTGAAAATAATATTTCTTATAATAACGATTCCGTTAATAATAGCTGCTGGTATAATTATTTTTAAAGCAAATAGATATCCTGATAAAATACCAGATATCTTTGGTATAAAACCGATGATTGTTTTATCTGGTTCTATGGAAACAGAAATATATACAGGGGATGTTGCTTTTGTAAAAGAAGTGAATCCAAATGAATTAAAAAAGCAAGATATAATTGCTTTTAGAAATGAACAAAATAAAGTAACAACTCATAGAATTATTGAAATTGTTGAAAAAGACGGAGAAAAGTTTTTTAGAACAAAAGGAGATAATAACAATACAGAAGACGTCAAGTTAGTATCAACAAAATCTGTAGAAGGATTATATTTTGCTAGAATTTCTGGATTGGGTAATTTTCTAATGTTTATGCAAAAACCAACAGGTTTAGTAGTTACATTATTGGTTATATTAGTAGTTGGATTAGTAATTTTAAGAATACTAGATAAAACAGAAGATGAACAATATAAAAAAGAATTTGAAGAATTCAAAAAAATGAAAAAAGAAGAAAATAAAAAATAACTTCGATATAAACAAACGTATAGTTTGTATTATATATACAAATGGCAAAAAAGGAGGTGAAAACAAATGACAAAGAAAAATGTAAAACAAGTAATGTTAGTACTTATGTTATTAGTTGTTGGTTTATATTTTGTATCTGGTACATATGCTAGATATGCTTCAACAGCAACTGGAAAAGCAACTACAGCAGTAGCAACATGGGCTGCTAAAGTTAATTCTAACGATATGACAACAACAGATACATTTACATTAAATTTTACAGAAGTTCCAAATGAGAATGTTGTAGATGGAAAAATAGCTCCTTCATCACAATTATATACAGAACTAGTTATAGATCCAACAGGTTCTGAAGTAGCAATGGATTATTCAATAAAATTAGGTGATTTAGTATCTGATGGTGCATCTATCGAAAATAAAGTTGAAATATCAGCAATTAAAATAGGAACAGAAACATATTTATATTCTGAATTACCAGAAGTAGATGGTGAAAGAGTACTTACAGGAACAATTGAACTTGAATCACAAGATGCAGCTATATCAGAAGCTTCAAAAGAATCTGTAGTTATATATGTTGAGTGGTTTGACAATGGTTCAGAAGATCCAGCTGATACAAACAATGTATCTGATACAGAGTTAGGAGGTGCAGCTCCAACAATAACAATGGATGTTGTTGCAACTGCAGTTCAACACATTTAATGTGTTAATAAAAAATAATACATATATATGCATTATAAGTAGTTATAGAGAAGAAAACATAACTTCTCTATAACTACAATGTAAATATATTTTAAGGTGTGAAAAAAATGGAACAAGAGACAAAAGTAGTAAAAAGAAGAAATCCTTTAAAAGCAAAGCAAGAAGAAGAACAAAAGAAACAAGATAGAAAAAATATGTATAAATTTACATATATATTAATAGGTTTATTAATACTTGTTATATTAATATTGTTTTTAATGATGAATTTTATAGGAAGAATTGAAAATAAAGCTGCAACGCTTACAGGCAATGTAGATATTTTTGATGTGATATTTGGAGACATATACATATGTGCCCATTGTGGTAGAGATGGAATGGACTCTTATTTAACTTGTCCTGATTGTGGTAATGATTTATTAAATGGATTAATTGCATATGATAATGATACTGTTATTTCAAAAAACACAATATTAAATATATTTACACATCCTTCATATTATATTGTTGATGGAAAAGTTGCTCCTGGAGCAGAAAATGCATACCAATTTGCAATAAGAAATAATAATGATTTTGGAATAATATATGGTATTAATTTTAATGAAGAAAATTCTTATAATATTAATATGAGATATAAGTTAAAAGTAAATGGTGAATATATTGCAGGTAATGAAAAAGAATATGTAACACTAGAACAATTAAAAGAAACAGAATTAAAACTACCAGCTTATACATATGATGTATATACATTAGAATGGAAATGGGTTGAAAGTGATAACGATACTGAAGTAGGTACAAATATTAATTCATATTATAAATTGAATTTAGAAATTTCAGCAGAACAAGTTGAAAGATATGATGAAACAACTGAAACAAAAGAATAAAAAGAAAGGAAAGTAGAAATGAGCAAAGACGAGAAATTCTTAAGAGATAGAAAAAGACGTTGGACAGATTTTTTTATATTTTATATGATCTTAGTGTTTTTTGTTTTTTCAAATTTTACACTTTCGAAGTATTCTGCAAAATCAGAAGCTACTGTTACATTAAATGTTGCTCAATTTAAAGTAAAAATAAATGAAGAGGATATAATGCAAACAAAAGCATTTGATTTAGCATTAAGTCCAACCTCTAATACATTAAATAATAAATTAGCACCAGACTCTGAAGGATATTTTGATATAGAAATAAATCCAGATGGGGCTCAAGTAAGTTTAGATTATGAAATAGAATTAGATTTATCACAAATAGAAAATACTAATATTAATTTAAAAAACTACACAGTAGATTACACATCAAATTACTCAGACGAAACTGAAAAAGAATTTATAGATGTTCCTGAAAATAATAAAATAACAGGAGATATAAAATTACCAGAAAATGCAAAAACAGGTTTTACAAGTGAAGATGCAATTACTATAAGAGTATATTGGGAATGGAATGAAGATATTGTTATAACAGGTACAACAATGCCAGATATAACTCAAAAAAATATAAAAGCAACTTGTGTTGTAAAACAAAAAATAAATTAGAAGGAGTATGTTAATGGAAAAGAAAGACATAAAAAAAGTAATAAGTTCAAGAAAATTAATATATATAATTGCTTTTTTATGTGTTATTACGATGTTTAATTTTAATATTACTTCTAGTAGATATATGGAAGAAGCTTTTGCAGATAATAGTATTATAGCAACACCTATATTAACATTTTCAAATTGTGAAGCTACATATAGCGCAGATAATTTATTACCAGGTGCTACAAAAGAAATTACATTTACTGTCTCAAATACTGATGAAGAAATTCAAAATGAAGTTTTACTAAAGTATAATTTACAAATTGAAACAAATACTAATATTCCATTACAATACAAATTATATGAGGTTACATCAAGTGGAGAAAACGAAATAACACTAACAAACAATAAAACCCCAAACTATGAAGTAGGATATGAAAACCAATATTTAAAAAATTATAAATTAAAAATATTATGGAATGAATCTGATAATAGTTATGAATATGCAGGACAAACAATTCAATGCAAATTGAAGCTAAATGGAGAACAAATAGTAGGAGATAATGGATAAGGCTGAATTACAAGAATATGCTTCTAATATGGTAACAAAATTAAGAGCTCCTAAACCCAAACGAAGAAATTTAAAGAAACAAGTAGAAAAACCAAAGCAAAGAAATTTAAAAAAGCAATTAGAAAAACAAAATGCAAAAATAGAAAAAAAGGTAAAACCAAAACAACGTAATTTAAAAGGTAAGGACTCAAACGGAAGCCAAGAATTAACTGAATTAGAAGTAAAGGTAAGCAACGTAAAAGAATTGATAGCTTTTATTATTGTTGCTTTTTTTGTCATGTATAATTTAATTATTATTTCTCAAAAAGTAATGAATCCAGAAAATATACCAGACTTTTTTGGATATAAAAATTTTATAATATCATCAGGAAGTATGATTCCGAATTTAAATGTAGGAGATCTAATAATTACAAAAAGTAATCAAGAAATTGTAAAAGGCGATATAATAACATTTTATGAGCAAAATGCTGTTATAACACATAGAGTTGTGGATGTTGTTGAAGAAAATGGTGTGAAAAAATACAAGACAAAAGGAGATGCTAATAAGTCTGAAGACAATTACTATGTATATGAAGAGAATATAGAAGGAAAATTGTCAGTTAGAGTTCCATATATAGGAAAATTTGTTATGTTTTTACAATCAAGAATAGGTGTTTTTGTTACAACATTACTATTATTAATGATATTTAGATATATAAGAAATGAAGATGAGTACGAAGAAAATTGGGTAGAAGAATTAAGAAAACTTTGTATAAAATAAATATAATAAATTTTAAAAAAAGTTGAAAATAAGTATTGACATCTTAAAGTTATTAGTTTATAATAAGTCTTGTCGTTAGGCAACGCGCCCTTAGCTCAGTTGGTCAGAGCAACCGGCTCATAACCGGTGGGTCCAAGGTTCGAATCCTTGAGGGCGCACCAAAAACCAGTAGAGATACTGGTTTTTATTTTTTTATAA
>JAZQTI010000121.1:0-21809 GCA_045630665.1 Candidatus Scatovivens sp. | reverse complement strand
AATAAGTTTTTTCTGATTTTTTTGCATATAAATTTGTTAAAGTAAAAGTTTAAAACTCCTTTCGTATAAGTTTTTGTTTAATTTCAAAAAAATAATATAATAAATGATTTAAAAGTAAAGGCGGAGAAATTTAAAGTTTTTTATATTAGGATAAAAAAGAACAAATAAATACTGGAAATTTACATAAAACTATGATATAATAAAAAAGCTTGATTAAATTTTAATAAAGAAGGAGACCAAAATGAACTATATATTTATAACATATCCTAAATGTTCAACATGCCAAAAAGCAAAGAAATTTTTAGATGAAAAAGGAATTAAATACACAGAAAGACATATTGTTACAGATACACCAACTTACGAAGAATTAGAAATGATGATTAATGCAAGTGGATTGCCTGTAAGTAAATTCTTTAATACAAGTGGATTATTATATAGAAATATGAATTTAAAAGAAGAACTAAAAAATTGTTCTGATGAAGAAAAAATAAGAATATTATCTAGTAATGGAATGCTAATAAAAAGACCAATGTTAGTTAAGAAAAATAAAGTATTAGTAGGCTATAAAAAAGACGAATGGGAAGAGTTAAAATAATTTTTCGAAAAATATTTACAAAAAAAATTATATATGCTAATATTAAATTAATTTAATATATACTAAAATTTTGTTGAAAAACGTCAAAAAATGGTATATAATATACTTAAGTATGGTAAAAGGAGGATTTTATTATGGCAAAATTAATGAAAGCTATGGCTGTTATTTTAGTAGCAGTTATGTTAGTTGCATCATTCACAACAAGTGTTAATGCATTATCTTTCAATGATGCACAAGAAACATCTACTGTAACAAATGCAGCTCAAGATACATCTGGAGCAGCAGACAGTATCAATAGAATTGTTGGTGCAGTATTAACAATCGTTCAAGTTGTTGGTTGTGGTGTTGCAGTTATCATGTTAATCGTGCTTGCAATAAAATACATATCAGCAGCTCCTGGAGACAAAGCAGATATCAAAAAACATGCTGTTGTTTACGTTGTTGGTGCAGTTGTATTATTTGCAGCTAGTGGTATCTTACAAATTGTTAAAAACTTTTCAAAGAACATTGGCTAATAATTTTACGAATAAAAAAGGAATGTCTTTCAGGCATTCTTTTTTTATTGCTTTTTTTATTTAAAAATTTAAAATATATACTAAAAAAACAATAAATAAGAATAGAAAATAGTATTTACAAAACAAAAATTATAAGTTAAGATTAATATAATTACTGAGATTATTGAAAAAAAATGTCAAAAATGTTATAATTAAAGTAATATTAAATTGAACGGAGGAAAAACAATATGAAAAATGTAAAAAGAGTAATAATTGTAGCATTATTATGTGTAATTGCTTTTTCAATTTTATGTAACGTATCTGTATTTGCATTTGGACCATCTGATATGATGGGATTAGTAAATAACCAAGCTGATGCTGAAGCTACTGATAATGTTACATCAGCAGTAACAAACGTATCTGGTGCGGTTATAACAATTGCTAGAGTTATATCAGCTGCAGTTGCAGTTGCAATGCTTGCTATTGTTGGTATGAAATATATGTCAGCTGCTCCAAGTGAAAAAGCTGATATTAAAAAACATGCTGTTGTTTATATAGTAGGCGCTGTTATAATGTTTGCTTGTACAGGAATTTTAGGAATTATTCAAAAATTTGCTGCATCAATATAATATAAGCGGAGGAAAAAACAATGAAAAAGAGTTTAAAATTTATAGTTGCACTAATTTTAATGTTTAGTGTGTCTTTGATTATGTTTCAATTAACTAGTAATGCAAGTTACAGTGATACAATGGGAACATTAATTAATCAAGAATATTCTGATAGTACAGGAACAACATCTAATGTAACAAATATAACAGCAACTGTTATAACAAGTATTAGGGTTGTTGGTATATGTGTTGCAATTGTTATGTTGTTAAGCGTTGCAATGAAATATATGGTTGCAGCTCCAAGTGAAAAAGCTGATATCAAGAAAAGCTCAATTCAATATGTAGTTGGTGCGATAGTATTATTTGGTGTAGTTGGAATTTTAACAATAATTTCAAATTTTGCTACAGCAGTTCAATAAAAATAAAGTGGAGGAGTTCATATGAAAATAACTAAAAAGTTATCAGTAGTTGCTCTTATAGTTTTAATGTTAGTAAGTGCATTTTCGACATTTGCTTATGCCGATAATTTTGATATAAATGCATTTGAAACTCCAGGAAAAGCTGGAAATGTAAAGAATTTAGTTAATAATACAGCTGCAACGGTAATAACCGCTGCAAGAATAATTTGTGTAACAATAGCAATTGTAATATTGCTAGTAATTGCAATGAAATATATGATATCTGCTCCTGGAGATAGAGCTGATATTAAAAAACATGCAGTTCATTATATTATTAGTGCGGTAATACTTTTTGGTGCAACAGGAGTGTTAACTATTATTAGCAAATTTGCTGAGGCATTTAATTAAAACTATTACTAGGAGTGATGTTTATGAATAAAATGAAATTAATAATGAAACTTGTGTCACTAATTTGTATTGTGTTATGTGTAATATCAATATGTAATTTTTCAAGTGCAGTTACAGAAGGTGATGTTAAAAAATTTGGTGGAACACAAGGAGAGATAACTGGTGCTAGTGCTGTTCAAAAAATTATAGCAACTATTTTAGATATTGTTCGATTAGTTGGAGCTGCTGTTGCAATAGTAGTTTTGATGACAATTGCAGCTAAATATATGATGGCTTCTGCAGGAGATAGAGCGGATATAAAGAAATATGCATTTAATTATATAGTTGGAGCTGTTATTTTATTTGCAGCTTCTGGTATATTAACAATGATAAGAGATTCTATAACTAAATAAATGAGAGGTGAAGGATATGAAAAAAGTTGTTTCAATCTTAATTTTATTATTGGTTACTAGTTTATTTTTCTCAACAACACATGTTTTTGCTGGGGTTGATGAAATAATAGATACAATGGATGAAGCAAGTACAGTAAACCAGGAAGATTTTAATTCTGGAATTGCAAAGTCAATAAATGATGTAATAGGCTTATTACAAATTGCTGGTACAGGTATTGCATTAATCGTAGTAACTATATTAGGAATTAAATATATGCTAGCGAGTCCTTCAGAAAAAGCTGATACAAAAAAACAAATACTACCAATTTTAATTGGTTGTGTATTAGTATTTGCTGCAGTAACACTAGTTTCTGCAATGACAGATCTAGCTGCAACAGTTAAAGAAAGTGTTGGATAAAAAAGAGTAAAAAGTACTAATTTTGTTAGTACTTTTTTTGTTGCCAAAAATGTTTATTACAATTGTGTTAAAAATGTCAAATATTAAATAAATATGTTGAAAAAAAATTTGAATTTGAGTATAATTAATATAATAGAATAGTATAAATAGGCAAAATAGATGGAGGTATATATTATGGGAAGCAAAGTATTGAAAAAAATAGTAGTAGCAATGCTTTTGATTTTTATCTTATTATCTTTACATAGTAATGTACAAGCACTTTCACTTGGCGAAATGCAAAACAAAGCAAATAAGTTTATAGAAGCTGGAAGTGGTACTAGTATAGATTATGAAAAAGTAACAGATGAATTCGAAGATCTTGCTCAAATATTAACAATGATTGGTATAGGTGTTATGGTTGGTGTAACAACTTATATGGGTATAAAATATTTGACTGCTGGACCAGAAGCTCAAGCCAAATTAAAAGTTCAATTGATTGGTGTTGTTGTTTCAGGCGTTGTTATTTTCGCAGCTTTCTCAATTTGGAAACTTGTTCTTCAAATTGTGTCTAAATTCTAAGGAGGAAATGTCATATGGGAACTTATTATATACCTCGTAATTATAGAGGTGAGTCAAGAATATTATATATATTCACAGTAAAATCATTAATAACAACGGCAGTTGGAGCGATGGTAGGATCATTGTTTTGGATTATATTCAGATTAATGAACCTAAATGCTGTTGGAATTATAATTATGGCATTTTTTGCTTTTATAGGATTTGCTGTTGGTGCTTTAAAAATACCTACAATAGTTGCTTTTCCAATCACTAAAAAAATTGGTGGAGAACCAATTGGAGAGATTATATTAAGATATATAAAATTTAAAAAGACAAGAAAAATGTACGTGTATACAAAGGAGGAAAAATAGATGGGAACAAGTATGATACCAGTCTTACAGATAATTATTTATTTGATTTTGGCTGTAATGATAGGGTTAATAGCACTATATGTTTACTTAATGAGACCACAAAAAGCTAAAAGAATTGTTGAAAACGATGAGATGATCGAAGTAGACGGTGGAGAAAAAACAAGAGAACAAAATTATGGAAAATTCACAGGGAATTTAACTAGAGAATCTATATTTGAATTTATGGAATTTGATGAAATAGTTGATAACATGATTGTAAGAAAAAACGGAACTCAATACATCATGATTTTACAATGTAATGGTGTCAACTATGATTTAATGTCTGAAGACGAAAAAATATCAGTTGAAGAAGGTTTCGTACAATTCCTAAATACTTTAAGATTTCCTATCCAATTATATATCCAAAGTAGAACATTAAACTTAAGAGATATCATAGATGAATATAAATCTAGAGTAGATAATTTAACAATCGAAATCGAAAAATTAGAAGCCAAAATTGCTCAAGCTCAAGTTTCTGGAAACAGAGCATTAAGAGAAAAACTTGAATTTGAAAAAAGAAGAAAAATAAATATTTTAGAATATGGTATAGATATCACAGATTATGTTGATAAATTAAGTTCAAATAGAAACGTATTACAACAAAGAACATATGTTGTTGTTTCATATTATTCTGCTGAAATTGGTGGAGGACTAGATAAATATTCTAAAGAAGAAATCTACAATATGTGCTTTGCTGAGTTATATACAAGATGTCAAAATATAGCAAGTGCATTAGGAACTTCACAAATAACAAGTACAATATTAGATTCAGAAGAATTAGCTGAATTATTATATGTTGCATATAATAGAGACGAAGCTGAAGTTTTACAATTAGCAAAAGCTTTAGATTCACAATATGATGCATTATATAGCTCAGGAAAAGATGTATTAACTAAGAAACAAGAAAAACTTGATCAAGAAATTAACATTGCAGCAATTGATATGGCAACAGATAGTTTATTAAAAGCTGATAGACAAAAACAAATTGAAGAATTAGATTTAGCAATTAGTAAAGAAGAAAAAATAAAACAAAAAGCTAATGAGATATTAGATACTTATAAAGAACAATTAGATCCTAGAGTATATCAATTAGCTAAAGAAGAAGTAAAAAGTACAGGAAAAAAAGAAATAAAAACAGAAGAAACTCCTAAATTAGAAGCTGCTAATAAAACAGTTGCTCCTAAGAAAAAAATAGTTAAGAGAAGAAGAATTGAAGGAAACTAAAGAAAATTAGGGAGGAAAAATATGAGAGGAAATAGAGTAGAAGAACCTAGTAACGAGATTGCAAAAGTAAAAAAGGAAGAGACTAGTGTTTTTAAGAAAAATGAAAAATCAATAAAAGGATTAATTGCTCCTGGTGGAATTGATGCAAGTTATACAAATCATATAGAAATATCATCAGCAAGAACAAGATATGCAAGAAGTATGATTGTTGCTAACCTACCAAGAATGTGTACTTTCCCAGAATTCTTAAGAGGAATGTATACATTTGGAGACTTAAACGTATCTGTTTTTATAAATCCTGTTAGTGAAGCTTCTTCACAAACAGACTTAAACAGAACAATCAATGAGTTGGAATCTGAAAGAATTGTAGCTTTAGACAGAGGAGATATCAACAGAGAGAGAATTATAGCTCAAAAAAGAATGGAAGCAGAAGAACTTCGTGATGCTATCGCAGCAGGTTTCAACAAATTATTTGATTCATCAATTGTAGCAACAATATTTGCTTACAGTATGGATGAACTTGAAAAATATACAGAATTATTATCAAGTGAAATGTCAAAAAACTTAATAGATATAAAACCAGCTTGGGCTATGCAAGATGAAGCTTTTAGAAGTAATATGCCTTATTGTGATAATAAATTATCAAAATCACATACATTTGATAGACGTGCTATGTCAACTGTATTCCCATTCTTTACATCTGAAGTTGGACATGAAAATGGTATTCCTTTAGGATTTAATAAACAAACTGGTTTACCAATTTTATATGATAACTTTAGTTCAAAACTAACTAATTATAACATGGTTATATTTGGTAAATCTGGTGCTGGTAAATCTGTTACAATTAAAACAATTACAGCTAGATCAGCGGTTTTAATGGGAATTGAAAGTTTAGCGCTTGATGCTGAGGGTGAGTATGGTGTTGTTGCTGAAGCTCTTGGTGGTGTAAACGTAACATTAAGTCCAAACTCAAAAACAGTTATTAACCTTTTTGATATTGAACCAGAAAACGTAAAAGATGAAATTACAGGAAAAGAAAGAACAGTTTTAAGCGTTGAAAACAAAGTAGAAGACGTTACAAACGGACTTTTAACAATGGCTAGAGTTAGTACAAGAAGTAAAGAGGTTAATGAGCTTACAAAACAAATTATTTCTGAAGCTGTAGCTGAAGAATATGCAGCTTTAGGTATTACAAATAATATTGAAAGTTTATATACAAGAGATGAAAATGGTGGACCTGTTAATATTTCAGAAAACTATTTAGGTAGAACTAAAAAAGATATGCCAACTATTGGTTCTTGGTATAAAAGAATTTGTAGAAAAGCACAAGAAAATGAAAACCCTGACTATCGTTTCCACTACAGTTACTTAGTAAAAGTTATGAAACAATATGTTAGAGAATATCAAGGACAAATGGCTTATTTTGATGGACAATCAACATTCGAATTATTAGATGGGGTACCATTTATAAATATCGATATTTCACAACTAGAAGAAAGATTTGCAAGACCTCTTGCACAACAAATCATGCTTTCTTGGGTTTGGGAAAAATATGTTAAGAAAAATAGTGAAGATAAAACAAAAGCAGCTAAAAAGAGAGTTTTAGTTGACGAGGCATGGATGCTTTTACCATACCCTGAAGCTGTAGACTTCTTAAATACAATGGCTAGACGTGCTAGAAAGAGAAATGTTTCATTAGCCGTTATTTCTCAAAAATTCCAAGACTTCTATGAAAAACAAGAAGTTCAAGCTGTTTTAACATCTTCTGAAACAAAATTATTCTTAGCACAAGATAAATCAGAAATTCAATACTTAAAAGAAGTATTTAAATTAAGTGAAGGTGAGGCTGGATTCTTAATTACATGTAGTAGAGGTGAAGGATTACTTAAAGTTGGTGGAGATTCTGCTATTTTAGCAATTCAACCAACAAAGAAAGAATTCGAATTCGTAGAAACAAACTTAACAAAACAAGCTGCTTTAGAAAAAGCTAGAAGAGAAGCAGAAGGAAGACAATAAAAGAGGAAAATGTATGAAGAAAATTATAACCAGTTTATTGGTATTTGTGTTATTATTTAATTTCATATTTTGTAATTATACGGTATATGCAGAAGAACCAAACATTCCAGAAACACCAGGAAAAGGTGTTTATACAGAACAAAATGCAGTATTGAGTAATGGAGTAATTCCAGAATTAATTGAATCAGGAACTGTATCTCAAAGACAAAATACAGGAGATAAGATTTCAATGTTTCTTCTTACTTCTTCTGGAATACAAATTGCATCATCAATTGGTATGATAACAGGATTAGTTGCTAGATTAGTTAATATATTTCTTATCCAAGCTGATGTTGTAATGGGAGTTTTATCTGCAACTACTGTAAAAACTCCAGAAACAGGAATGGCTGAAGAAACAGAGTTCTTCTTTACAATAGATAGAGCTGTTTTTAACAGAGTAGGTTTGTTTAATGCAAATTACTTTGATACAGAAGCTAGCTATGATGTAGGTGAAGCTACAATAGAAGCAAATGATACTAACTTAGAAGTAAAAAAAGGTGTAACTGAAGTTTATCAATTATCAAAAACAATTGCTATAGCATTATCATTAAGTGTACTTATATACATTGGTATGAGAATGGCTTTATCAACTGTTGCATCAGAACAAGCTAAATACAAAAAAATGTTTATGGCTTGGGTTGAAAGTATCATAATTTTATTTGTAATGGTATACATCATGGTTGCTGTTGCAGAATTTGGAGATATTATAACAGGAATTTTCTATGATATAAGATGTGATGTTATTGCAAGTGATCCAGAATTTTATGGAGATGGTGTTTTTGAAAACAAAATAAGAGAAACAACATATGGACCATTATTCTTGTTCTCAGGACTTACATTAACATTCTGGTCAGTTATATATTGGTGCTTATTGTTCTTAGAGATAAAATTTTTCTGGTTATATTTAAAAAGACTTTTGATGATAGGACTTTTAATAGTTGTATCTCCATTAATTATTATTACTTATTCAATAGATAAGGCTGGTGACGGTAGAGCGCAAGTGTTTTCAACATGGATGAAAGAATATGTTGTTAACGTATTGATTCAACCGTTACATGCTTTGATATATATGGTATTTGTATTAACTGCAAATGCTATTGCTTATAAATCACCACTAGTTGCAATAGCTTTATTACTATGCATGGGTAGTGTTGAAAGAATGGTTAAGATTGTATTTAACTTGAAAGGATTAACAACATTAAGAGGTATAAACAAGTTTATGAAGAAGGGATAATAAATGAAACTAAGAAAAATTAAATCAGCAATAATTTTAACTTTGATTATATTGTTATTTATATTACTTTCAGTTTGTTATACTTGGTTAAATATTATAGAAAACAATGATAATACTCAGCAAGTAGTGAAAGAAGAAATATTAGATGAAAACACTCTTGCAATAAAGAAAATTATCGAAAAATATAGAGCTAAATACATAGATTTTTTAAATCCTACAGTTTATGCAGAATTTGAGAAAAAATTATATGAAGAAGATGGAAATAGTAATCAAGACTATTTTTATAGTATAATTGAAGAGCTTAAACCACTTTTTGTGGGACAAACATTTTATTTGATAGATAACGAAAAAGAAATATACATATGCGTAAAATATGATTTTCAACAAGAAAAACATATTGTTATTATTAATGATATGGAAAATTTTTATGAGATTGTAGAAGGTGAAGACTATGCAAAAGTAGATAGTTCTGAAATTGTTAAGGAATCATATTTTACAATAGAAGATTATTATTTAGTTTCATTAATTGTTAAAAATTTCTATTTTAGTTCAATAAAAGATAATATAGGTGAAGGGGTTTCTCTTGAAAATGGATATGTTTCTTATTTAGATGGCAATATGGAATTAAGAACAATACCAACTGGCGGTGTAAGAAATATAGTATATAAAGATGGATATGAGACGAATATTACTAATAATATTAATTTAGATACTCCCTTAAAAGAAATATTAGAAAATGAACCAGATAATGCGTTCGGAAGTCTAAAAAAAGAATATCTTGGATATAGACAAGATGATTATTATGTATTTTTTTATGATGACGAAATTTCTTTTTACCCATATTCTTATGAGAAAAACGATACTTTTGAACTGATTTTGGAAGAATATATAAATTCTAGAAATTTAAATTCGTTTGTTAGAAATTTATCAACAAGATGGATGGCATACGATTATTTTGAATATGATTCTGAATCAGAATCTGCTGAAATATTGTATTCAACAAGAGGAATACATATAAAAATTGAAAATAACAACCCAAAAGGAATTACATTCTACAGTAATTATTACTTTACAGACTATACTAAATCACTTGTAAAAAAAGGTGTTGTTAGTTTTGAACCAGATAAAGATTTAGTTGAAAAAACAGAATTAGAGAGACGAAAGAATAATTAATTTACGATTGTTAATTAATTTAGGGGAGTAAAAAATGAAAAAAATAAGATATAAAGATCATAACAAAAAAAACTATAGAAAGTTAGGGATAGTTTTGTTTGCTGTGATCTTTATATTGCTTTTAGTAAGCAATTATTTAAATAATTCACAAGATGATGGAGAACAAATACTTGAGTATGACAGATTGTCTTCAATAAAAGATGTTATAGAATATCATAAATCAAAATATATATCTGAAAATATAAGCGAAGATGAAGAATTCTATTTAGATGTATATGTAAAATTTACTACTCCATTATATGATGGAGAAAAAAGCAATGAAGAATACTATAATGCTTTAATTGAAGATGGTGCAAGGATTTTAGGATATTATAGTTATAAATTAATAGATAATCAAAATGGTATTGTAATAAAAGTTATTTGTAGAAATTATGAAGTTGATAAAATTATAATAAATGACATAGAAGATTATTTTATTTATATGGATTCTCAAATGAGTTTGAAAAAATTTGAGGAAATACCAATTACAGATTTTTCAATACAATCAGAAGTTTTACAAAGATGTGTTAATAACAATTGGAAATCGGATACAGATTTAGGAACAAGAGATAGTATATTTAATAGTTATAATATTTATTTTGACGAAGGAATTAAAGCCAAAATTATAAATGGATATATATATAATATAATTTTCACAGAGAAATATCTAGGGAATGTAATAGAAGATTTAACAACTGCAAGTGGAAAAGATTATATTCAATCAACCTTAGGGAAACCAACGTTTGAGGATTCTGAAAATTCTATTATAGGATATAAGGGTGAAAAAATGTATGTTTTTTTTACCGGAAATGAAATATCAATATACAGAAATAGCCAAATGGATTCAGATGAATTTTTTGATTTAACTGATTTATATATAGCTGGAGATATGGATTTATTAGAGCTTATGAACGAATTAACATATATGTGGCCAGACTATAATGAGTACATTTATGATAAAAGTTCAGTTTATATCTCATATCCTCTAAAAGGTATAGAAATTAGCATAAATTATGGTGACATAAACGGAATTTTGGTGTATAATAATAATAAGAGCACTTTGTCAAAAATTTCTAGATATTTGGAAAATACAATATTTGTTTCTAGACTTCAAACAGACTTAGTTTTTGAAGCTGAAATTAAAAGAGTTCTAAATGAAAAAGACTTTTTGACTAAAGCTGAAGAATATGAAAATGCATTAGATGTTGAAACAAAAAATGCAATTGGAGAAAGTTTAAATTATAGAATATATCCCAAAAGAGATACTCGTGGATATATTTCAAAAATATATTTTATTTCAAGATTTGATAAAGGACCGGATAGAGAATTAGTTGATGGTGTAGATTCTTATTTATGGATGAGTAATGACTATTTCTTGTTTTCGAAAGCAGAAATTGGAATATTCTTCTATAATCTACAAACTGGTCTTACACAAAGAGTCCTTACAGGAAGTGGAGATTTTAAATTAGAAAGCTATAGTGACGGAGTTTTAAAATACGACAATAAAGAAATGGAATTACAAATTATTGAATGATAATGTAGCAGAAAGGAGAGTACAATGAAACAAGCTAAAATAGCAATTAAAAAATTGGTGTTAATTATAATATTAATATCTACTTTAATTATGTTTTTTGCTACTCCTGTGTCTAATGCTGAATTAGACTTGGAACAAGACGAATTTTATTATTCGGGTTCAACTGAAGGAACATATAAGCCTGGAACAAACAATATTTTTAGATGGCTTTTAAAAGCTTTAGGAGAGATTGCAGATTATATTCTGGGTATACTTACAATGGGCGTAAGGATGGTATTTGTTGGTTGGACAGCTTTACTTGAAAGGGCATTAACATGGGCAGTAGAAACATCGGCTGGTGTAAGTGTGGATGGTTCAGTAGTTGCTGATGCAACAGATTTAACAGCATTAACTGATTCAAATAATAATATAACAGTAGAAGCAATTGTTTATAATAAAGTTGCTGCATTTGATATTGATATATTCGAAACAGAATTTGATAGAACAATATCTGCTACAGGGCATAAATTAGTTTGTGAAAAATGTGAATCTTATACAGACGAAATGGGATTAGAAAGATTTAAACCAAAATATGTTGAAAACTGTGCAAATCCAACAAGAGTTAAAGATATATTAGAGAATCCTTCTGCCTATAAGAAAAAGAAAATTGAAGATGTACCTGATTTTTGTTCAGGGTGTTCATGTGCAGGAATATGTGATGGATGTAGAATGTATTATGAACAATTAAAAGTTGAAAAACCAACAATTTTTATTTTAAAAGAAAATCTTGCTATGTGGTATTACATAATTAGAATGTTGGCAATGGCAATAATGTTAGTTGTACTTATCTTCATTGGTATAAAAATGGCAATTTCTACTATTGCATCTGATAAAGCAGTTTATAAAAGAATGTTTGTAGATTGGATTGTCGGAATGATTATGATATTTACATTACATTATTTTATGATTTTCGTAATTACATTAAATGGAATTGTAGTTGGAATTGTAGAAGAATCTGCACAAAGTGTTAACCAAGCTTCATTAGAACAAGCATCTAAAGATTTGGGATTAAACTTACATGATAAATTATTTTCAAAGGATTTAGAGATAAGAGTATATGAAGAAGTAAGGTCAAGAGCATATGATGCCAAATTATCAAATGGTGTTATTGGTATGGTTATGTATATGGCTTTAGTTTTCATGTCTATAAAATATACATTGATATATCTAAAGAGACTTCTTACAGTAATGGTATTAACTTTGATGGCGCCAGGAGTTGGTGTTGCATATGCACTTCAAAGAGTATTTACAGGTAAGAGTCAAGCTTTAAAAACCTGGATGACAGAATATATAATGAATGTAATAATTCAAATAATACATGCAATAATTTATGCTGTATTTATTTCTCAAGCTTTATTATTATCATTAACAAATATAGCAGGAATGATTGTAGCTTTAGTATTTTTAAATTATGCATCTAAAGCTCAAGATACATTTAAGAAAGTATTTAAATTTGGTGGAAAAGATAGTTTATTAGGACATACAGAAAGTGCGCTTCAATCAGTACAAGAAAATATATCAACAGCAAAAGGATTAGTACTTGGTGCACCAGCTGCAGCAAAAGTATTAACAAATACACCATATGGAAAAGCGGTAAAAGCTTTAGGTAAAACTGCAGCTGCTGGTACTGCATTAGTTATGGAGAAAAATAGACAAAAAAGAGCTGAGAAAAAATACAATAAACGTCTGGAAACAGAAAAGAGCGATATAGAAGGAGCAGTGCCAGAAGGTGGTCAAAAACCACAAGGTGCTGAATTAAGTCAATTAGCATTTGAAAACTTAAGAGAAAGAAATATAATAGCCCCAAATCAAAAAACACATGAAGAGGGTATGAAGGTAATAATTGATAAGAAAAAGAAGGCGGAAGTAGAAGCTGAAGAAGCAAAAGGTGAAAGAGATCAAGCTGAAATGCAACATAAGCAAGCTCAAGAAAAACTTGCAGCAGATCCGGAAAATGTAACATTACAAGAAGAAGCGGCTGCAGCAAAAGCGGCATTTGATAAAGCTGAAGAAAAATATAATCTTGCAATAGGTTTAAGAGATCGTTATAGTAAATTAGCTGGTGTTTTACCAGCCGATCAAGCTAAAAAGCATGCAAAAAATACATTTAACATAGATAACTATTTCAAATTCCAAAAAGGAGCTGGTTTTGCAGATAAGGCTTCTGTTACAGCTGAAAGTATTTTTGGTGAAGTAGAATTTGACCCAATAAAAATGAAATATGTAAATAAAGGAAATGGTCTTTATAAAACTGCTTTTTCACCAAAAAGAATCGGTCTAGATGATAAAGGTATAAAAATGCTTAAAGAGCATGGTTTAAAACCTATAGTGAATACAGTTTTAGGTTTTGGTGGTTTATTTATTGGAATGGGAACTATTGTAACAGAACCAAAAATGGGCATGGCATTACTAGCTGGTGGTGCTGCAAAAACAAATTCAGTATTCAAAAAGGTAAAAAGTGTAAAAAAATGCAAAGATAGTTATACATTTGCTAGATTTTCTCCTGATGCAATAAAAAGAATGCAACAACAAGTAAAAGAAGGTGCTAGAAGTGAGGGAAGAAAAGTAGCAGCTCAAAATTTAAAACAAAAAAGACCAGGCTTTGTGGAAAGATTTAAAAAAGGAGATGTTAGAGCAGTAACGTTAGGAATTGCTCTTGCTCCAGCTATTGCCCCTGCTATTCCAGCAGCATTGTTTACAGCAGGAGCTGTTAAAGGTTTTAAAGCAATAAGGCATCCAAAAACAACATTGGAAGGTATGAAAAAATCGGGTGAGCAAGTTGCTGCAATGATAAGAGATCCACAATTAGCAAAATCAATGGGAATAGAAAAGGCAAATAATTTAGGCAAAGGCATAGCAACATTTGGCCATGGACTAAAAACATCAACAAGAGATGTTGCTCATAATACAGTTAATACAGTAAAATATACAGCTAGTGCAACTGGCAGAGGAATTAGAAATACAGTTAGATTTACTAAAGACAAAGCATATAGACAAGAGCAAATTGTAAGAGCAACTACTACAGGGAAAGAAACTGCTAAAGCAACATTTAAAAGAGTACTTGAAGGAAATGAACATTATGAAACTGTATCAGCATATATCCAAAAAGAAAGAGTTAAATTGGAGAAAAAATTAGAGCATGATGCAGAAAAGTTATCAGGTCAACAAACAAAAGCTGAATTGAGTAAAAATCTTACAGCAGCTATTGGTTTATTTGCAGAATCTTCTGATGAAGAAATAAAAACAATGGAAGACCAAGGATATTCTTATAGTGAGGAAACAGAGAGATTTGTAAGAAAAGAATCTGTTGAAGAAAATGATATAAATGAAGATGCATTAAAAAAACATGGACCTTCAAGCAGACCAAGTCAAAAAGTTGTTGATGATGCTTTAGCAAAAGTATTAGAAAAACATATTAAAGATGGAAAAATAGACTTATCATCAAAAGGTTTACAACAAACCATTATTACAGAATTAACAACAGAGTTAGTTAATTCAAAATTAATAGAAAAAGGTCAAAGTGCAGAAGAAGTATTTAAAGGCGGTAAAGTAGAACTTATAAAAGTAATGAAAGGAAAAGCTGGTAAATTATCAGAACAAAGCCAAGCTGATTCAGCACTAAGCAGAGTATTAAGCAAAGATGAAATATCTCTTGTAAAAAGAGTAACAGAAACATCAATGAAAAAAGGTGGAAATCAACCATCTGTTACAGATATATTATCTAGCATTGGTGGAGAACTAAAAGCTTCAAACGATGGTTCACAAAAAGTTTCATTCTCAGAGGCTGGTAGTATTGTTGATAAAGGAAATTCTGGCGATTTAAGAGTTGTTTTTGGAGATGGTGCTATAGGTAGCCAAAAAGCAGAAGCTGTTAGAAATTATGTTACAGCAAGACAATCAGTACCAAAAGAAAGATCATATCAAAGACGAGATAAGAAAGTATCTCAAGCATTAAATGCAATAATGATGCCGGAAGTAGAAGATGTTCCTACTCAAGATCAAGTTCCAAAATTTGATTTAGAAGGAGTACTTGGACAAATTGCAGTTGCACAAAAAAATACTTCTGCAGATAAGCAAAGTATTACAATAGGTGGAATTCAAATAGAAATGAATCAAAAAGAACTTGCAAGTATGAGAGAAGCTGTAAGATCAATGAGCAGTGCTCAAAGAATGAATACATCAGCAAAAACTTATAAAATGGGAGATGGAACCAGAGGGCATGTAAAAAATGCTAGAGAAAAAAGTTCTTTATCAGCTGAAATAAAAAGACTAGAAAGAGATAAACTTTATATGGAACAAAATACAGGAGTTGAAATTAAAAGACCAGATCCTAATAATGGTGGAGAATTAAAAAATCAGACAGCAGAAGCAATTAATGCTCGTATTACAGCAAAACAAAAAGAACATAAAAGATTAGAAGCGCAAACAGCTTTTGTAGGACCTGTTATAGATATCCATAATGTTCTTAGTGACATTAATAAGAAAAAAGCAGATGAAAGAGCTGGAAAAATTAAACCAAAAAGAAAAGGAGGTGGAAAGTAGTGAGAAAAATATTAAGCAAATTGCTAATTTGTATTTTAATAACTCTTATAATTAGTAATGCATGTATGACAAATGTAGCTCATGCTAGTGTTCTTGAAGCATTTACTAAAGGTGTTAATGCAGCATGGGGTGTTGTTGTAGAGTTTATTGAGGATATTTTAGGAACTGTTGTTGGTATATTTGCGATAATTCCCAAAATTATAGTACTACCGCTCGCACTGTCCACCCAAAGTTTTATGGCATCAATAGCTTATTCACAAGGCGTTTCTGATGCTGATGGAAATATAAAAAATGCGACAGTATTTAATCCAGATACTTGGTTTTTATCACCATTTGATATTATATTTAATAAAGTAGCATTAGTTGATGTTAATATATTTAATATACCTACACAAGCAGGTGCTATAAAAAGTATAAGAACAGCAGCAGCTAGTTGGTATTACATTATGAGAATTATAGCATCAGCTATATTGCTATGTATATTAATATATGTTGGTATAAGAATGGCAATATCAACTGTTGCATCTGATAAAGCAGCATATAAGAAGATGTTAACTGATTGGGCTGTGAGTTTAGCCCTGATTTTCTTAATGCAGTACATAATAGTATTTACCTTTGCAGTAAATACGGCGTTTGTAAAATCATTAGAAAGTATTAGTAGAGCAGAAGGTGTTTCAAATGCTATTTTAAAATTATACTTAAGTGCAGTAATGTTAGATATAGATTCAATTGCTGCAACAGTAGTGATATGCATGTTAACATGGCAAACAGTTTCTTTGTTAATATCATATATATCACGTATGCTTAAAGTAACATTCTTGGTTATTATTTCACCATTAATTACTTTAACATATTCAATAGATAAAATGGGTGATGGTAAAGCCCAAGCTTTAAATACATGGTTAAAAGAATTTATATATACAGTTTTATTACAACCATTCCATTGTGTTATTTACGTAGCCTTTATAGGTGTTGCAATGGAAATTTTGGGTAGAGCGGTACCATTATTTGAATTTGATAATAATAATATAGGAACTGCAGTTTTGTGTATTTTATGTATTCATTTCACAAAAGAAGCAGAAAAAATATTAGGAAAAATATTTAATTTTGCAGATAGTACATCTGGTGCATCTTTAGCAACAGGTATGATTGCTACAGCAGCAATTGCAAATAATGCTAAAAACATAGGTAAAGGCGCTAGAAAAGTTGTTAATACAGCTAAAAATGTTAAAACTCTAGCTCCAGAAGCTATAAAAAATGCAAGAGTTACAGCTGGAGCAATGTCTTTGCTTATGTCTGGTAAAGCTAAGGATAGAGAACAAGCTAGACAAATGGCTACAGACAATGTTAGAGCACAAGATGATGCTGCAAGTAAAAGACTTGAAGAATTTAAGAATAATTTTGCTATATCTAGACTTACAAGTAGTAAATCAAAACAAGAAGCTTTTGAAAGAAATCTTGCTGCTAGAACAGAACAAGTAAAAGCTCAAAATCCTGGTATGTCTGATGGTGATGCAAAAACAGAAGCAAGAAGACAAATCGCAGTAGAATATAGAGAGAAACAAAAAGAAAATAAAGCTTCTAAACCTATGAGTGAAAAGAAAAGAAGAATTAAAGAAGCTGTTTCATATTTTAAAGAATCAGATACAGGAAGATTATTAAGAGAACAAATAATTCCTTCTATGATATCTACAGGTGTAGGTGTGTTTGTTGGAGCTGGTAGTTTTGGTGTTGGTGGTAATGCAATACAATCAATTATGCTAGGTAATGCGACAACAAGAGGAACAGAAGAATTCTTTAAAACAAGCTCAAAAACTTTATCTTCAGAAATTGCTATGCTAGCGCATGGAGCAGGTGCTATGACAACAGAAGAGCTTCAAGGTATTATTGGAGAAGTTGTTGGTAATGCAGATGAATTTTCTGACCAAGAAGCTGTTCAAGAAAAGCTTAACGAATTGTTTAATGAAATAAAAACAATGGTAGATGGCTTAACAGAACAAGAACAAAGTAAATTACAAGGTAATATTAGAAATATAATAACAAAAACAATGACTGAAAATCCAGGTGCTACAAATCAAGATATAATGAGAGCAATATCTGGTAATGCAACAACAATGGGATTGTTAGCAAAAGGTGGAATTCAATCATTAGATGAAGTACAAAAACCACTTAATGATGCGATTGACTATCAAAGAAAAGCTAAAATTTTCTCTAATTTATCTACTGTATCAGACTGGGGATTAGATCCAAGAGTAATGATGGGTGAATCAGTTAATCAATTTGAAAGTTTATATCCTCAAGGTGGACCAACAGGAACACCTGTTGGAGGAGCAGATATTCCATCTGATGATTCAGATGATGGTGCACCATCTACACCGCCGGGAAATGATAATGGTGGGGTAGATTCAGATGCTGATAATGATGCTGATTATAATGATAATTCTGATGGTGGAAATGGTGGTTCTGGTGAACCAGTTATGATAGATTATGATAAAGATATTCCAGAACAAGTGGCTTCTGCTTTAGATGATGCTCAAGATGAAGTAAGACAAGAAGTTGAAAATGTTATGGCAGATTATAAAAGAGAAGTTGATGCTGGATTATCTCATGATGAAGCTAAACAACGTATATTAGAACAAGACTTTGAAGCGCTTCAAACTGATACACAAGCTTTAGTAAAAGCATTATTACATGAACAAAAATTATGTAAGGAATTAACAGAATCAAATATGAATTTACAAAATCTTCTTGCAAGATATCGTAAAAATAATGGAGGAGGGCAATAATAATGAAAAAAATTATAAGTAAAATACTAATAATTTTTATAATTATGATAATGTTGTTTGAATTTATATGTCCAAGCAATGTTTCATATGCTGCCCTTGACATAAGTGATGAATTTATAAATAGTTTGACAAGCCTTATGGGTGGAATTGTTGCCTATGGTATTTGGTTAGATAGAGTAATTGCTTTAGGTATATCTACTGTATTTAACGGAATTTTATCTACAAGTTATGCTGCGAGTTGTGGTGTTAACTGGGGACTTTCAGCAGGTATTGCAACACCGTATTCAATATTTTTTAATAAATATGTATTATTTGATGTTAACTTCTTTAATTTAGATTTAACAACAGAAAATAGTACAATGATACAATTGAGAAATGGTGTTGCAGAATGGTTTTATCTAATGAGAACCATTGCGGCAGCAGTTCTACTATGTGTATTAATATATATAGGAATAAGAATGGCATTGTCTACAGTAGCAGAAGAAAAAGCAAAATACAAAAAAATGTTTTTTGATTGGTGCTGTAGCTTAGCTTTAATTTTCGTTTTACAATATATTGCTGTATTTACAATATATGTAAATAATGCAATTGTAAATGCATTAAGAGAAGCACATAAAGGATCTGATATGGATACAGCAATTCTTCAAATTGCAACTCAAGCAACAATGCCAGTCGGTCTTGGTAGTATTGTTGCTACATTTGTATATTGTATGATTGTTTTCCAAACAATAGCCTTTATGGTTACTTATACACAACGTATGCTTAAAACAGGATTTTTAATAATAATATCACCATTAATATCAATAACATATTCGATAGATAAAATTGGTGATGGTAAAGCCCAAGCTTTAAATAGTTGGCTTAAAGAATTTGTATATACAATATTAATTCAACCATTTCACTGTTTAATTTATATGGCATTTGTGAGTACAGCAATAGCATTATTTGATAAAAGTACAATCTTAGGTTCATTGATTAGTTTATTTACAGGAGAATTTAACCAGTTAACAAATGGTGTTATAATAATTCTTTGTATGAAATTTATAAATGATGGTGAGAAAGCTGTAAGAAAAATATTTAATTTCCAAGATGATGGAAACTTAACTTCATTAGCTGCTGGTACAGTTGTTACAATTGCAGCAGTAAAGAATGCACAAAAGCTAGGAGAGATGGGAGCTAAAGGAGCATCTAATCTTTCAAGTATGTATAAAAAACTATCTAAAAGCGGTGGGGAAGATATTTCAAAAGCTTTATCAATGGCTTTTGGTAAAAATATGGCTGCAGGAGATATTGCTAAAAATATTGGTAATAAATTTGCTGATTCAAAAGCTGGACAAGGGATTTCAAACTTTTCGAAAAATACTAAAGTTGGAAGAGGTGCAACACAGGCTGGAAAATGGGTTGGTAAAAAAGGAAAAGGTCTAGTAGATCAAGCAAGACAAGCAAATAAAAAAGCTCAAGGAGCTTTTCAAAAATATCAAGATTGGAGTAAAGCAAAACACAAGCAATGGGATGCAGATGCTAAAAATCCTAAGAAAAATAGAGCGATAAGAGGTGTTCAAAGTTGGCTTAGAAGACAAGTTCCAACAACTTATAATTTAAGAAGAGCATTGCCAGGAGCTTTAGGTTTAATGGGAGCTGCGATGTCTTATGCAACTGGTGATTCTGGCGCAATGGAAGCTCTTGGAGTTGGTTCTGCATTGTCTAAAGGTTCTGAAACATTATTTGCAAATTCTATGAGCACATTAGCCAAGGAGAAAAAAGAGAGTGGAGAAACTTGGGAAGAATCAAAAATTGCTCTTGAAAAAAATGATAGAGATAGAGCTATTATAGAAGCAGCAAATAGTGCTATGGGAAATGGTCAAACTAAATATACACTTCAAAACTTACAAAAGCATATGAGTGAATATATAAAAGCAAATGAAATATTAAAAAATCCTGATGCTAGTCAAGAAGATAAAGATAAAGCCAATGCACATATTGAAAAATTAAGAAAAGATGGTGTGCTTGATGCTTTTGAAAAAAGATTAGAATTATCAACTCCAGAAGGAATTAATAAATTTAAAGAAGAATTAAGAGCAGGGTTATTGACAGCGGGTGCATCTTATGGATCTGATGCAATAAAATCAAAACTTAGTGATATAAAAACTTTGTTGCAAGAATATATTGATCAGAAAAAGAAAGCATCTCAAGGTGATAATGACTCAGATACAGAAAATGCAAAAGATGTTGATTCTGATTTTACTACTGATCAAACATTCCAATTTTTAAGAGATTCAATAAACAGAAGTGTTGTTTTCGGTAGTGGGGGAACATTTAATGCAAGTGAGATGCTACAAAATGAATTAAAAATAAATGATGATGGCTCTGATACATATCAAGATTTAGTAAGAGCGACATTAGAATATAGAGAAATGTTAGCAAATGATAGATCAGAGGCAGTATTTGATAAAGGTGAAAAATTGCAAGTTGGTAGAGAGGCTTTGCAAGATAGAGCTTATAGAAGCTCAACATCGGCTTAAATAATTAATATACATAAAAAAATTTTATAGGAGCTGAAATCATATGATAAAAAAACAAGATAATAAGTTAATAGTATTTGGTTTGGGAGCTATAGTTATTCTTTTAATTATAGTAGTATGTATGAAAATTAATAATATGGAACCAGAGTACTCAGAATTAACAGAAGAAGAATTAGATGTAGAAATTGAGGAACAAATTGACGAAATGAAAATCAGAACATTATCTGAATTAGAAGAAGGAAATAGAATCGAATACTATGCAAAAGATTTTATTGAAAAAATAGATAATGGTCAATATGAAGCTGCATATGAATTACTATATGATGATTTTAAATTAAATTATTTTCCTACACTAGAAAGTTTTAAACAATACTCAGAAGAAAACTTTCCAAAATTAATGTCTTTAGAACATACTAATCTTG
>JAZQTI010000120.1:0-5146 GCA_045630665.1 Candidatus Scatovivens sp. | reverse complement strand
GAAAAAATGCCACCGGCTGAGAGCATTTTAAATAAAGTTCTTTTAGTGAAACACATTGGAGCAAACTTAAAGTGTTGTAAATTTTGTATGCAACATTTTATTTTAAAAGTGGGAAACGTTTTTACTTTAATAAAGATTTTTAAAATATCTTTTATTTCCTTGGAACGTTTTCAAATAGGGTGGCACCGCGGAAGTTATGAGCTTTCGTCCCTGTAACTTAGTTACAGGTGACGATGGCTCTTTTGTTTTATATAACTTACGTCCCTATAAAAGAAAAGGAGCAATATTATGAAAGGAAACATGTACAGAACATATAAATGTTCAGAATTGCGTGAAAAACACGTAGGAGAAGAAATTAAATTAGCAGGATGGGTAGACACAATAAGAGATTTAGGAGGAGTTTTATTTATTGATTTAAGAGATCAATATGGAGTAACTCAAGTTGTAGTTTCAGGAGATGAAGAAAAGGTTGACTTGGCATCTAAAATACCAACTGAATCTACAATAACTGTTTCAGGAAAAGTGAGATTAAGAGATGAAGAAACTGTAAACTTAAAATTAGAAACTGGAACAGTAGAATTATTTGCAGACAAAATCGAAATCTTAGGAAAAAGAAGTAAAGACTTACCTTTTGAAATCGAAAATGACAGAGCTGTTAGAGAAGATTTAAGATTGGAGTACAGATTTTTAGATTTAAGAGCAAGAAAAAATTTAGAAAATTTAAAATTAAGAGCTGAATTAATTCAATTCTTAAGATTAAAAATGATTGAACAAGGGTTTTTAGAAGTGCAAACACCAATATTAACAAGTTCATCTCCAGAAGGTGCGAGAGATTATTTAGTACCAAGTAGAATGTACCCTGGAAAATTTTATGCACTTCCACAAGCGCCACAACAATTTAAACAATTGTTAATGGTTTCAGGAATTGATAAATACTTTCAAATAGCACCATGTTTTAGAGATGAAGATTCAAGAGCAGATAGATCTCCTGGAGAGTTTTATCAATTAGATATGGAAATGGCATTTGCTACTCAAGAAGATGTTTTTGAGGTAATGGAAAAAGTAATGTATGAAACATTTACAAAATTTTCAGATAAAAAAGTTGCAAAGTATCCATTCCCAAGAATACCTTATGAAGAAGCAATGCTTAAATATGGTTCAGATAAACCAGATTTAAGAAACCCATTAGAAATAAAAGATGTAACAAATATTTTTGAAAAAATAGATATAAAAGTATTTAACGGAAAAATCGTTAGAACAATTACACTTCCAGATGGAGCATCTGTTGAAAGATCATTTTATGATGGAATGACAGAATTTGCTATTCAAGAATGCAAAGCAAAAGGTTTAGCTTGGATAAAAATATTAGAAGATGGAGAATGGCAAGGTCCGATTGCGAAATTTATTGATGAAGATTCAAGAAAAGAATTTATGAAACAAACTGGAACAAAAGTTGGAGATAGCATATTCTTTATTGCTGAACATAAAAAAATTGTAGAAAAATTAGCTGGTGAAATTAGAAAAGAAATTGGTATTAGACAAGGATTAATAGATGAATCTGTTTATAGTTTTTGTTGGATAGTTGATTTTCCAATGTATGAACTTACAGATAGTGGAAAAATAGATTTTTGCCATAACCCATTTTCAATGCCACAAGGTGGATTAAAAGCATTAGAAGAAAAAGAAGCATTAGATATTTATGCATATCAATATGATATTGTATGTAATGGAATTGAACTTTCTTCAGGTGCGGTTAGAAACCATGATCCAGAAATAATGAAAAAAGCATTTGAAATTGCTGGATATAGTGAAGAAGAAATAAAAACAAAATTTACAGCATTATTTAAAGCATTTCATTATGGAGCCCCACCGCATGCAGGGATTGCACCTGGTGTTGATAGAATGTTAATGTTACTTGCAGGAGAAGAATCAATAAGAGATGTAATTGCATTCCCGATGAACTCAAAAGCACAAGATTTATTAATGCAAGCACCAAGTGTTGTTACAGAAAAACAATTAAGAGAAGTTCATATAAAATTAGATGTAAAAAAATAAACAATAAAAAGGATTTTGCGAATGGGCAAAATCCTTTTTTCTTCTTAAGACAAATGAAATCTAGAAGATAATTGTTAGAAACGAAGGTATACCTCAGCATAACCGTTCGTGAAATAAGTTTCCTCTCTGATAAAAATCTGATTCTTCCAACGATCATATTCCTTAATGTCGAGAACGACATGGGAAAGCGGGACGAATTGGCTTGAGGGAAACACTTTTCGTTGGGTGAACTTAAATTTCACTTTGGAGATACCACCATAGCGGAAAGTAAGTTCGGTAAGCAAATTCTTCAAACAAAGGCGGTCCAGCATGTGTTCTTCGGTATTATTCCAAATGCTACCGCTAATAGAAGCAAAATACTGGACAGAATCGATGCTATCATTTACCACGTCGATAGCGTCGTAATAGTAAACAAAACCCAAAGGTCTCCTTCTAGCCACAAGAACTCCTCCTAACCAGGGGCGAGAGTGCAACAAAGATACGGGGATTACCGGGGAAACGTTTCTAACTCCTTTCTATATAGTATGTATATATTATATCATATAATTTTATGTAAATCAACTTTTATATCAGCTGCATATATAATTGCATATTTAATTAAAGGTAAAGATAAAAGCATAAGAGGAGGAGTTAGAGTTTTATTCAAAGCTTTCATTTTGACTATAGTGGCTATAATATCGGTAGAAGTAATTGTGGTAGGATTTAGAAATATGTTGGAATTGAGCAAAAAATAGGGTGGGGACTTTTTGTAGCTATGACAATTTTATTTATATTAATAATATTGGAATATACATAGAATATGAGATAAAAATAAATTGTTTAAAAATTATGTTGACAATACAAAAAAATCGTGCTAATATTTTAGTATAGAAAAATCAAAGGAGAATTATTTTTTATGAATTTAGTAAAAGGTAACAAACATCATCATAAAAAATAGCTTGTGTCTTGGAATATATTAGGCACAGGCTTTTGATGATGCTTGTGCCTTTATTGTTTTTAAGAGCCTTAAAGGTACTAGATAATATCTAGAATACTTTTAAGGCTCTTTTTGTATACATGAAAATTAATTTTAAAATAGCGCGCAAAACAAAATTGATTTTTTATGTAAAGTTCAAAAGGAGAATAGAAGTAAATTTCTTACTTTGATTTTTTACTGTTTTGTTATAAATTTTTAACTTCAAAAAATAGAATGAAAATTTATAAACAAATTAATTTAAAATTTAAAATAAAAAATTGGAGGTAATATTTATGAAAAATATAGTAAAAGGAATAATTGCAGTAATTGTAATTTTAATAGTTGTAATAGGAATATTTAATATTAATAAAAATGATGAACAAAACACAGAAAACACATTGGTTGTTGGATTAGATGATAGTTTTCCACCAATGGGATTTAGAAATGAAAATAATGAAATTGTTGGATTTGATATTGATTTAGCAAAAGCAGTAGCAAAAGAATTAGGAATGGAAGTAAAATTTCAACCAATATCATGGGCTTCAAAAGAGCAAGAACTAAATTCAGGAAATATTGATTGTATTTGGAATGGATTTGCATATAACGAAGAAAGAGCAGCAACAATGACTTTAACTGATCCATATATCAAAGGTGAAAATTATTTTATATTAAAAAACGGAACAAAAGTAACATCACAAGAAGAATTAGAAGGAAAGAAAATAGGAGTACAAACAGGATCAATTCAAGCGCAAGATTTAGAAAAATCAGAATTTGGAAAAAACGTTGAAATAATACAATATGGAGATAATTTAACAGCATTTATGGATTTAGAAACTGAAGGAATTGATGCATTATTTTGTTCAAATATAATTGGAAATTACTTAATTACATCTAAAGGTAAAAATTATGAAACAGTACCATCTGAAAATATAACAATATCTAATGGCAGTGTAATTGCATTTAAACAAGGAAATACAGAATTAAAAGATAAAATTCAAAATACATTAATTAAATTAAATGAAGAAGGAAAATTAAATGCTATTTCAGAAAAATGGTTTGGAAAAGATATGATAATAATAAATGAGGTGAAATAATATGAATTTTGAACAAATAATAAACATAGCTAAAATATTATTTTCTGGAATTGGAGTATCATTACAAATATTTATTTTAACTTTTTTATTTTCGATACCACTTGGAATTATAGTTGCTATTTTAAGAAATTCGAAATGCAAATTGATTTCAATGTTGATGAAATTTTATATTTTACTAATTAGAGGAACACCGATAATGCTTCAAATTATTGTTGTTTACTTTTGTCCATATTATATGTTTGGGAAAAGTTATGATAGATTTCTAGCAATAATAATTGCTTTTGTAATTAATTATGCTGCATATTTTTCAGAGATTTTTAGAAGTGGAATTAATAGTATTCCAGATGGGCAAAGAGAAGCAGCATATACATTAGGTTTTAATAAATTTCAAATATTCTTTTTGATAATTTTGCCACAAGTTGTAAAAATTATTTTACCATCTATGTCAAATGAAGTTATTTCTCTTTTAAAAACAACTTCTCTTGCTCAAATAATTGGTGTTACTGAAATGTTTGCATTAGCTCAAAAACAAGCAAGTTACAATTTTTCAATAATTCCGTTAATAATCGCTGGAGGATATTATTTGATATTAATCTTTTTTGTATCAGTTTTATTTAACAAAGCTGAGAAAAAATTAGAATATTATAGTTAGACAAATTATTATTTAAATAAAAGAGGTGAAAAAATGAATGTTTTAGAAGTGAAAAAACTAAAGAAAAGATATGAAAATAAAGATGTTATAAAAGATGTATCTTTTTCAGTTAAAGAAGGAGAAACATTAGTAATAATTGGCCCTTCGGGAAGTGGAAAATCTACTCTTTTAAGATGTATAAATAATTTAGAAAAAATAGATGCAGGAAATGTTATTGTAAATGGTAAAGAGATGATAAAAGAATATAAAAATAATAAGCCAATCTATAACAGTAAAGAAATATTAAGTCAAATAAATTTTGATACAGGAATGGTTTTCCAAGATTTTAATCTCTTTACACATTTGTCAGAAAAAGAAAATATATAAATAAGTTTAACTAATGATTTTAAG
>JAZQTI010000119.1:0-6947 GCA_045630665.1 Candidatus Scatovivens sp. | reverse complement strand
ATTGTTTTACCATTTTTTCCTTCAAATTTCTCTTCTGGAACTTACACATCTTCACAATTATATATTGATTTATTAGTTTCTTTTTCTTCAACATTTACTTCAGCTTCTAATCTATATTTATAATCATATTTTATATCAAATTCATAAATTTCTAAATCATAACAAAAATCTGCAACAATATAATCTATAAGACTAGCAATATATTGATTATCTTTTTGTGAATAATTTTTATCATAAAACTGATTTTCTTTTAAATATACTTTATAATCAACATTACTATTTTCTTTGTAACATATTGAGGATTTATTATTATTTCTTATAGAAATACTTAATGTTATTATAATTAAAACAAATAAAATTATGGCTTTTACGAAATATTCTTGTACACTTTTCTTTCTTCTTCTTTGAAGTGTACTTCCACAATTAGAATAAATTCTTGTTTTTCTTTTATTCTTATCGTTTTTTGTACTTCTGCTCATAATTTCCTCCTTTTCTTTAGTTTATTTAAAAATATCACGTAACATAATGGTTGGATAACCAATATATTTTACTTTAAATTTTACTACTCCTAAAATCTCATCTTGTGTTCGATATCCAAAATCTTTTTGTTTATTAGCATCACCTTTTGTATAATATCTTTTTACACCATTTACTTCTTTTATATCTACTATTCTATGTACAACCATTATATTATCTCTTTCAAAAATAATAATTTGTTGTTCTTTAATTTCTTGGTTATCATATCTTTCATATATAATAGCATCACCAACATCAATTGTCCCCGCCATACTTCCAGTTCCTATAACCAATAGTCCAAATCTAAATTCACATGAAATAAGCATTACAATCAAAACCATTATTATAAGTAATATTCCAGATATTATATTGTCCCTTTTTTTATTTTTAATAGAAGTTACAAAATCTTTTTTGGTATACAGTACTTCAAGAATAAGATAAAGTATATATGGATATACCATTCTTAAAAAACATCTTAAATATATAAACACATTTGGAACAATTGGAATTATAAATTCATATAAAGTTATTATCAATCTAAAAACAATTGCTGGTTTATAACCAAATCTTACACTTGTATAGTTCCACAATAAATTATTAGCAATTGATGCTAATAGTGAAAAACTTATCACATCAATAAAACCATTAAAAGTTGTAAATTGATTCATACTTGTATACAAAGTTAAATCTATTAAAATCATTCCAACTGTTGTTAATATTTTTGAAATTGTGTTTTTTTCTGTTAAAAAAATACTTCTAATTATTTCTGAAAAAATAATTATCATAGCTGTTGGAATAATCATTAGCACTAATGTCCATAAGTTAAATGTTACTAACGATTTTGCAAATCCAAAATACAATCCTAATACATAAAATACCAATAAGAATACAACACTTAATAATCCAAGCATAATTGTAACTTGTTTATAATGTAATGAAGGTATATTTCGTTTATGTAATAATTTTCTTACTACTAAAAAAATTAAAACTAATGCTAAAGCGGTTATTATTCTCAAATATGTACTTGACACAAAGAGAGTAAAGAAAAAAATTATACATAGTATAAATTCAAGTATATATACTTTTATTTTATCTTTTTTCATAATTTACTTTCTTTACCTACTTTCTATCAAATATTAGTCTCCTAAAACAGCTGTAGCTCCTAATTCAATATTAATATCTCCAGTTACTGTATCTATTGGTGTTTTAACTAATGAAACTGTCACTGTTACTGTTGTTTCTGCATTTGGAGCCAATTCTGCAGTTGGATTAGCTACTGTAGCATCAATTGCAAAAAAATCTGTATTAGTAATTGATTCTGTAGCTACATCAACAAGAGCTTTTAATTCTCCACTTGTGTTTTTAATTTTAAAAGTAGCAGATTTTGAATCTCCTTTTGTTGTTAATCCTGTAACGTTCATTGTTGCATAAACTGAACCATTTGTAGCTGCAGCAGTTACACCGTCAGATACTCCAGTTGTTTCTCCAGTAAATACTACTTTAAAATTTTTTGAATCAGCTGTTGCTGTTGCAGAACCTGTAATTTCTAATGTATCTGTTATAGCTGCATAACCTATACCTAATACTAATACTACTATAAGCAAAGCGATACCTACCAAAACTTTTCTGTTTTTCATTTAATCTTCCTCCTTAGTTTCAGCTTTATATCAAGCCAATCTTGTTTTACAATTTATATTTTACATATTACAACATTTTTCGTCAACATATCCCAAAACGTGCTCCCTCTCAAAACTAGTATTTTCAAGCCTTTTATGTAATATAAAGAATAAAATACATTTGGTTTACATTTTTATTACAACCCAGTATTTAAAATACTTTCAAAGATTATTTTTTATTATTTTCTGAATATCGCGCTGATTAATTATAGGTACAAATAATTATCCACCAGTACTTGTTTTAAATTCAACAGTTAATAGACAATTGAAAAATGTAGCAAAACATTTAGGTATTGAAACTCCTATTTCTACCCACGTTTTAAGACATACTTATGGTACACGTTGCATTGATTCTGGTATGAGAGCTGTTGCTCTACAAAGATTAATGGAACATACTGACATAACAATTACTCTTAATACATATACTTCTATTTTCAATAAATATAAACTAGAAGAAATAGAAAAAGTAAACGATTACTTTATAAATAATAATATTTTAAATAATCGTTCTACCTTTCAAATTGGTGATGTAAAAAATCAAGAAAATGATTTAGAAATCACTATATAACATTACTACAAAAAAGGGCATTTTTACGAATGCCCTTTTTTTATCATTTTCTTATTTCAAACGCTTAATCAACTAAAGCCTAAAATTTGAATCCACTAGTTGCTTTTGCAATCTTTTCCTTTCTTAAAATTTCATTTCTAATTTCTTGTTCTTTTTGTCTTTTTTCCATATCACGTTTTGTTCTAATTTTAATAGGATAACCTCTATTAGCATTATCAATCCATCCTTTAAAATTATCAATTACTTTTTGAGCTGAATCCAAACTATTTACTGACATTGGCACACTTGCATACTCTTCTTCAAACCAAAAATCTTCAAGTTCATACCCCCAAACACCACCCCAACTACTTGAAGTTATCGAATTTACCCAAATATCATTAATAGGATGGCTTAACTTAAATCTTAATCTACTCTCATATTCATCATAAGTAACTTCTATTAATTTAGGTGGGTCTAATATCAAAATATCATTTTCTTCTGATTCTAATATTTTTATTTCCTTTAATTTATTAATTTCTTTATTCCTATTAAATAGTTCAAATTTTACTTTTATTTCATATTGTATAGTTTCTATATCTTTTATTCTTTCTTCCTTGTTTTGTTTTATCATATTATCTACAATTTCATCTAAAAACGAATAATCAGAATTTATATCACCTATCTTTTTATAACTTGAACCATTTGGAACTTGATGTGTAAACATTTCATTCAAAATAAGACCTAATGCATAAATATCAGATTTACTATCTACAATTCCACCTTTTACTCTTTGTTCTGGAGAAGCATATTGAAAATTTGCCATTCTCGAACTTGACTTTGTTTCGACAATTGTATATAAATCTTCTTTACAAAAATGAGATATTCCAAAGTCAGAAACTACTAATTTATTTTCTATATCATCATATAATATATTTTCTGGTTTAATATCTCTATGAAAATTATTGCCTTTATGAAAATATTTTATAGCTTCTAAAATCATATTAAAATAATCTAAAATTAAATCATGTTGTATTTCTTCATCCATCATCTTTCTTAAACTTTTTTTATATAATGGCATAACATAAAACATAAAGGATTCATCACCAATATTAAATATTCCATTATCTACTACTTTTATTATATTGCTATGACTATTTTTAAAACAATAATCCATTTCATTTTTAAATCTTTTTATACTTTCTTTGTCATACTTTTTATTTAACAATTTTAAAGCAAATTCATTCCCACTACTATCTACAACTTTATAAACTGTTGAATTTCCACCTTCTCCTATTATTTCAATTTCTTTATATTCATTTAAATATGTAGAAACAAATGTATATTTTTCTCTTTTTCCCATAAAAATTCTCCTTATTATATTCATTGCAATTATATCATCAATCACCATTTTTTAAAATAGTGGGTGCTCATTTTTTATTTATTTTTAACAATATACAACATTTTCTAACACTATTCATTTATATTTTTCTCCCACCTACACTCCACTTTTCAAAAAAGTGAGTAAAAAAAACGCAATTTTTACTCACCAAAACAATTTCTGTATTCTTTGTGCCAGTTACGTTTCCAAAGTCGTTGATCAACAAAACAGTACTTTTTTGGTCAACAGATTTTCGTTTGTTGACCAATAGGTTTCTCACCACTCAAAATCATTGAAAAACATTCAAGACTATTAAGCGTAAAAAAGCTGATTTTTCAGCACTTTCAAAACTATTGAAAAACGTTGAGAAAGGTTGAAAATCAGCCAAGTTGGAGCGGGTAACCAGAGGTAAGCATTTTGTACTTCTTCTCTCTCAACGGATAGCGAGTTTTTCAAGTACCTCTTGTTGACCTATTTGGTGACAAAAAATAAGCATTTTCAGTCCCTCTCCGTATTAAAAAAACTTATAAATCAATACATTCAAGGTTTTGAACAGTATCGAGTTATAAGCTCTGGGTGGAGCAGGCAACCAGAAGCATAAAAATAGAACCCTTACTGCTGTAAGAATTCTAGCTCCATTTTTTTATTTTGTTGCCCAATTTGGTGACAAAAATCATATGTATTAAATATGATTTTATTATAGATTCACATTCTTTTAAATCAATTCATCCCCTACTATCGTTTTATTATTTATATAATAATTTATTCAAATAAACATTTTAAAAATTTATAAGATATTTTATTTAAACAATATCCACAATTCCCAACCATCGTTACTATTTCAGACATACCAACAGATAAAAAGGAACCACCTATACTAGTTGGAATTAATATTTGACCATCTTCATCAATATTATTTTCGGTTAATTTTATATAAGCCTCTTTTATAGCATTAATATTTATTTTTTGTAAAGCATAACTATATAATTTAAATTCTTCATAGTTAATAAATCCATAAAAATATTTTTCAAAAATTTTACTTTCAAATTTACATTTATCAGAGTCATCTAACTTATCAATAATTTCAAATAATTTTTCAACAAATTTTATTTCATCTTTTTTATATCTCTTTAAAAATGATTTTTTTTCTTCTTCATTTGCATTAGGCAAATTTTTTATAAATAAATATAATTTCTTTATAAAAATTGCATTTTGTATAGTGTTTACAAATTTATAACCAGTATAAATAGATTTTAAAACAGGTATTTCTTTTAAAAAACTTTCATCCAGAAAATTATCTAATGTTATTTCATGTAAATCCAAATTAGTATCAATAAATGGTGTTAAGATTTGTTCCATCATTTTTTCATCATTATGTATTAATTCTATTATTTCATTTTCATCATCCATAAGAACTCCATATATTTTTATTAAAATAGTATTTCAATATTTTATCATCATAATTTTATATTTTTTGTAACTTTTTGCTTAATTCAGCTTGTCTTTTTCTTTTATTCTTTAACTCTATTTTCTCTATTAAAATTTCTTCTATTGCCATTCTAAGTGGCACAAACATTTCTTGACATTCATCTTCTGACAAATTATGAATTCCATCACTTATTTTGTTGTATATTGCATTGTAACCAGCTTCAAACATTAATTCTGGTAAAAAGTTCTTTAATTGATCAACTTTTGCATCCATTCTTAATTTTTTAAACTCTTTTAAATCAACAGTTAAATTATCAATATTTTCATTAAAACATTCTAATAATAATTTTTCAAATATTCTTCTTAAATATGTCATTGCTCCTATGTTGCTATCAAAACTATTTAACGAGCAGGCTTTTCTATAATAATCAGAATATTCATCTTCCAATTCCTTTAAAAATGTTTTATCATTTATCTCTTTATTCATTTCATATATTGAAGGTGATTGACCTATCTTCATTATAGTATTTTCATCTATAATTTCAAAAAGCACAATAACATTATGACCACAATCAGATTTAGCTACTACATAAAAATATTGATTTTCTTCAAACATTCCACCAAATTTTTTAAAATCTGGTGGTGGAGATTTTAAAGCTCCTGGCATACCTTGTTTTATATAATAATCAAATCCCATTACTGCAAATTTAAAAATTCTTTTTGTTTTACATTTATTACAGTAAAGTTCAACTTTCGTAGTTTCAACAGGAAGTAATTCCGGCAAACTCATACCAGTAATATCAATCTTTTTATATAACGGAATCAAAAACAATTCTTCTGTTAAAAAGGAATTATTTTTAATAGAAATTTTTTTATTATTTGCAAATTGAAGATCACCTAAACTTATAAATCCATTCATTTAATTCTCCTTATCTATTATAAATTCTGTTTTAAATTATTAATATTTGGACCATCTTTTATATATTCACTAATCTGTAAAACACTTAGAATCATATCAAAAACTTTATCATACCACATCTCAAGCTCTTCTTCAGACATATTAACAACAACTTCTTTTTTATTTTTCCCTTCTAAATTGTTATGTCTTAAATTTAAATTGTTTAAAAACATTTGAACATCATCCATTATTGTATTAAAATTAGTTCCTTTAAATTTTGCTCTTAACGGTTCTATCTTATCTGCTAATTTCAAAATAATAGTTTTTTTAGTTTCAATATCACCTTTTAAATTAAATCTTCTATATTCTATAATATCTTCAGCTATATCAACATTATTTTCAGCCACAGCTGTAGCAACAATATCTTTTTCTACAATAATATATCTATCTTCTCTCTTTTCAATTTTATAATTTAATTCATCTAATAATCCTTCTATATTTTCA
>JAZQTI010000118.1:0-6762 GCA_045630665.1 Candidatus Scatovivens sp. | reverse complement strand
TGAAACTCTTGCTAATGTAACATCAGATTCTGTTACACCACCAACATTTGAGTGAATAACTTTAACTCTAACTTCTTCATTAGATAATTTTTCTAATGATTGTTTTAAAGCTTCAACAGAACCTTGAACGTCTGCTTTAACTATTAAGTTTAATTGTTTTAAGTTTTCACTAGCAATTTTATTAAATAAATCATCAAGTGTAACAACTGTGTTTGCACCAATTTCTTTTTGATGTTTTTCATATTTTCTTTTCTCGATTAAGTGTTTTGCAGTTCTTTCATCTTTTACTTCATAGAAAGTATCTCCAGATTCAGGAACAGATGTTAAACCTGTAATCTCAACTGGCATAGATGGCCCAGCAGATTTAACTTTTTTACCTTTATCGTTTTGCATTGTTCTAATTCTACCAATTGAAGATCCAACTATAATTGTATCTCCAGTATCTAATTTACCTCTTTGTACAAGCATTGTTGCAACAGGTCCTCTATTTTTATCAAGTCTTGCTTCAATAACTGTACCTTTTGCTTGTTTTTTAGGGTTAGCTTTTAATTCTAATACATCAGCTTGTAACAATACCATTTCTAATAGGTTATCAATACCTTGTCTTTTTTTAGCTGATATTGGAACATAAATTGTATCTCCACCCCAAGCTTCTGGAACTAATTCATATTTCATTAATTCTTGTTGAACTCTTTCAAAGTTAGCATCTGGTAAATCCATTTTGTTTACAGCTACTATAATTGGAATTTCAGCAGCTTTAGCATGATTTATTGCTTCTACAGTTTGAGGCATTACACCATCATTTGCAGCTACAACTAATATTGCTATATCTGTAATCATTGCTCCTCTAGCACGCATTGAAGTAAAAGCTTCGTGTCCTGGAGTATCTAAGAATGTAATATCTCTATCATTAATTCTTACTTGGTAAGCACCAATATGTTGAGTAATACCTCCTGATTCACCTTCAATAACATTTGTGCTTCTAATTGCATCTAGAAGTGAAGTTTTACCATGGTCAACGTGTCCCATAACAACTATAACTGGTGGTCTTGCAACTAAATCTTCTTCTCTGTCTTCTGTTTCGTCAATTAAGATATCTTCATCTGTTACTATGTTTTTCTTAGTAGCAGTAATTCCATATTCTTCTGCAATTAAAAATGCTGTATCAAAATCAACTTCATTATTAATTGTTGCCATTATTCCTAAAGCTAATAATTTTTTAATTACATCACCACTTGTTATTTTCATTTCAGCTGCTAAGTCTTTAACTGTAATTGTTTCTGGTATTTCTATTTCTGTTAATTTAAATATTTTTTGTTTTGTTCTATTTTCTTGTTTAATGTTTTTCTTTTTACCACGTCTTCCTCTTTCTGTACTTAAATCATAGTAATCTAACATTTCTCCTTCTTGGAACATATTAGATAATTTGTTTTGTTTCTTTAAGTTATTTAATTTATCAGAATCAAAGTCGTTATCATTATTTCTACGTGTTTTTTTAGCTTTTTGTTCATCTTGTTGTCTGTTTAATTTTGCTTTATCTTTAGCTTTGTTTCCGTAGTCTCTAACATTTTCTTTTTCAGCAGGAATCTCAACATCCATAATATTTTTGATTTTTTTATCAATTCCTCTGTCATCTAATTTTCTTTGACCGAAATTTTTATTATCTCTGTTATTGTCTCTGCCTTCAAATTTATTATTTCCATTAAAATCTTTTCTAAAATTATTTCTTTGATTATTGTCATTATTTGAGTTTCTTTTATTATAACCATTATTATCATTTCTATCTCTGAAATTTGGTTTACTATTATTATAGTTATTATTATAGTTATTATTGTTATGAGCTTCTTTTTTATTTTCAAATCTTGGTTTATTTTCTTGAACTACTTTTGTTTGTTTATTTGCATCATTAATAGAAGTTTCTGGAGCTTTTTCTTCAGGAACTTTTTCTTCTTGTTTTGGAGTTACTTCTGGTTCTTTTTCTTGAACTACTTTTTTTGGAGCCTCAACTGGTTTTTCTTCTGGCTCTTTTTTCTTAGATATACCTAACAATTCGCTTACTGTTAGCGGTTTTGTTGGTTTATCTCTATATACAATGTTGTAATCTTTATTTCTTTTATTTTCTATAAATCCAACATCTTTCTTTCTTGATTGTTCTTTCTTCTTTCTTTCTTCTTCTCTTTTTTCTTCTTCATCATTAATAATTACAGCTCTTCTAATTATTACTGGTCCATCATTCTTTTCTTTCTTATTTTCCATAGATTTTGTTTTTGAAACTCCTTTAATTATTTTTTCTACTTTATTCATTTCATCTTCTGTAATTGAACTCAAATGACTTTTTACATCAATTCCGTGCTTTTTTAGCTGCATCTAATACTACTTTATTTTCTACCCCTAATTTTTTTGCTAGTTCATGAATTTTAATTTTTTCCAAGATTTCCACCTCCATGAATTTCTTTTTTTATAGCATTAGCTAAATTTTTATCTTTAATTCCTATAACAGCTTTATTGTATTTTCCTATTGTTCTACTATTCTCTAAAATAGTTCCATATATTATCATTTCAACATTATATTTATCACAATAAAACTTCATGTTTTTTATTGTTTTTTCAGAAGCATCTGATGCTATCAAAACAAGTTCTACTTGTTTTTTTGCCATTTCTTCTAATACTAAGTCTGTTCCTGATAATACTTTTCCTGCTTTAGCTGTAATTCCTAGTAAACCATTAACTTTATTTATCAATAATTACACCTCTTATATTTTCATATAATTCTGCGCTTATTTCTTTTTCAAAAACTCTTTCTAATCTTTTAGATTTTATAACTTTATCTAAACATTCTTCGTTTTTACAAATATAAGCACCTCTACCACTTTTTTTACCAGTTAAATCAATTTCGACTATTCCTTCTTTTGATTTAACTATTCTTAAAAGTTCTTGTTTTTCTTTTTGCTCATTACAAGCCATACATGTTCTTGCTGGTTTTTTCTTTTTTACCAAATCAATCACTTCCTATTATTCTTCTACATTTTCTTCTTTTTTAGTTTTTCTTTTTCTAGTTTTTTTCTCTTTAACTTCTTCTACAGCTTCTTTTATTTCTGCTTTTACATCTTCAATAGCTTCTTTAACTTCTTCTACTATTTCTGTTGCTGTTTCTTTAACTTCTTGTATTGCATCTGTAACTTCTTCTTTTATTTCTTCAACTAAAGATTCTTCGTTTTCTTCAGCTTCCATTTGGCTAAGTAAAATTTCTCTAATTTGAGATTCTGATTTTATATCAATTTTCCAGTTTGTTAATCTAGCTGCTAATCTTGCATTTTGTCCTGACTTACCAATTGCTAAAGATAATTGATCATCTGGAACAATTACTTGTGCAAATTTTTCTTCTTCTTTAACATCAACTGCCATAACTTGTGCTGGAAGTAATGCAGCTGCTATATAAATAGCTGGATCTGGATTCCATTCTATAACATCAATTTTTTCACCATTTAATTCGTTTATGATATTTTGAATTCTTACACCTTTTTGACCAACACAAGATCCAACTGGATCTATATTTTCATCTCTTGAATATACTGCAACTTTACTTCTTGATCCTGGATCTCTTGAAACAGATTTTATTTCAATTAATCCTTCATATATTTCTGGTATTTCAAATTCAAATAATTTTCTTACAAAATCTGGATGACTTCTTGAAACTATAACTTGAGGTGTTCCTTTTAATCCTCTTTCAACTTCTAAAACATATCCTCTTATTTTGTCGTTTACTTTATAGTTTTCTGTTGGAATTTGTTCTTTTAAGGGCATAACACCTTCTAATTTTCCTAAATCCATAACAACTATTTTTCCGTCAGCTTTTTGAATTAATCCAGAAACGATTTCACCTTTTTTATCGTTAAATTCTGTAAATACCATTTCTTTTTCTACTTCTCTTATTTTTTGAACAACAACTTGTTTTGCTTTTTGAGCAGCAATTCTACCAAAATCTTTTGGTCTAATTTCAATATTTACTACATCTCCAACATTATAAGCTTTGTCTATTTTTTGAGCATCTTCTAAACTGATTTCTAATTCTGGTACAGGTAATTCTGCTACAACTTCTCTTGCAGAATAAACATGCATTTCACCAGTAACTTTGTCAATTGTTACTTTAACATTTTCTACGTTTTCATCAGCATCAAAGTTTTGTTTGTATGCTTTTACTAAAGCTTCTTCTAATGCTGCTACTAAATAGTCTTTGCTTATTCCTCTTTCTTTTTCTAATTCATCCATAACTGCAATAATTTCTTTTACATCAATGTTTTTCATTTTTTCTACCATATCCTTTCTTTATCGAGGTTTTCCTCTTACCAATTAAAAACTGTTTTTGCAATAGCTATGTCTTTTAAATTTATCTTTAAAGTCTCGTCTTCGACTTTTATTGTAAGCTCATCATTATTGTATTCTTGAAGAATACCGATTAATTCTTTTTGTTTGTTTATAGGTTTAAAAAGTTTTAAACTAATTTCATTTCCGATTTGTTTTTCATAATGTTTATCTTTTCTTAGTATTCTTTCTAAACCTGGCGAAGATACTTCTAAAAAGTATTGATCTTTAATATAATCAGCTTCATCTAGAATATCATTTATTGCATTGTTTACTGTTTCACAATCATTAATATCAATTCCTTCTGGTTTATCGATTATAATTCTTAAATAAAAATCTTTGCCTTCTTTTTCATATCTTACATCATATAGTTCATAACCAATATTTTCTATTATGTTTTTTAAAAGATTTTCAATTTTTGTCTCAATATTACTTGATGCCAAAAAATCACCTCCAAACATTAGTAAAGAGTGGGATTTGTTCCCACTCTTTCTGTTTCTTTATTATGACATTATTATTATACACTTTATTTTCAGTAATTGCAAGTGTTTTTTGCATTTTTTATATTACTTTTTTTACTATAATTTTACAATTTTGTACTTTTTTATTATTGCCATTCTAAAACTGGAAAACCTTTATTTATTCCATTTTCATCTTTTTTGAACGAATCACCTAATTCTTGTAAAACAATTGATTTCATTTCTTCTTCTGTTTTATGATATTCAGTATCTGCTGTTTGCTTTTCTAAACAAGTGCTTAAGCAACAAGAACCTGTAATTTCTCCAAAATCTGCTCCAACTAATCCACCAGCATAATTTGTATTATTTATTTTACCTGCATTATATGATGTGTATATAAAACTATCTGAAAGATTTTGTCCGCAAATTCCACCTATTTTTAATCCAGTTGCATTTTGGCAATCAACTTCTCCTATATTATAACAGCTTGAAATAGTAGAATTGTTAAGCCCAACAATACCACCAGCATTATCTTCTAATACTATAACTTTTCCTGCATTATATGAATATGATATATTTCCCATTATATAATTCAATCCAACTAATCCACCAACATATCCTTTTCCTTCAACTGTTCCAATATTTTCTTTTGAAGTTTGATTAGCACATTTTTCTAGTTGTGCAGCAGAATGTCCTACAATTCCACCAATATAATTTGTTCCTTCAATTTTTTCTGAATTATTATAACATTCTGTTATAGTTGTTCCATAAAATGCAATTCCTGTAATTCCACCTACATATTCATTTCCTTTTATTTTTGCAGAATTTTGACAATTTTTAATTTCAACATTATTGTTTGTGTATCCTGAAATTCCGCCTACATAGTTATTTGCTTGAATAGTAGTTGTATCTGATACATGACAATCTTCTAAAACAGATTCTGTCATTGCAATACCTACAATTCCTCCAACCTTTTCAGAAGATATTATTTCAGTATTTTCAATATTACAACTTATAACGTTTCCCTCGTTTAGACCTACAATTCCTCCAGTGCCTGTTCCACCTTTTATATAACTTTTCTTAATTGTTAAATTTGTTATAGATCCAGATGAATACCCAAATAATCCTTGATATCTTTTATCTGTATCAATTTTTAACCCTCTTATACTACATCCATTTCCATTAAAAATACCATCAAACCTTTTTAAATTTTCTTGTTTTACATCTGCATCTAAATCTGTTTGAGTATTTTCTTCTACCTTATTTTGGGACTCTTTATTAGGTAACTCATCTAAAAATCCAATAATTGCTTTCCAATTTGTTCCTTCCCATGTTCCATCTTCTTTTTTCCTTGCACCCAAATCTATATTTTTTCTTAAAGTAATTGTTACCCCACTAAAATTCTTTTCTCCAGTATATACTTGTTCTGCAACCCAAGCTAGTTCTGCAGCACTATATATGTTTATATTACCCGCTTCATCAATAGCAGGTTTTGCTGTCTCTCCATTCCAAGGTATTATTTTATCTTCTGCAACTTCTCCATCTAAATATATTGTGTAGTCCTTATTATCTTTAGATACATAGTAAGTATCTTCTTTTACTTTTTCAGTAACATTTCCCCCAAAACTTTTAGCTACTTCATCCATAGTTTTAATATTTTCAGCTTGACTTGATTCTTCATTAACTTTTTCAACTGGCTCTGGTTTGTCTGAATTTATTAAACCAATAATACTTTTTATTGCAGTGACTATTAATAATATAACAACTACCAATAATATAATTGCTATTAAAACTTTTTTTATATTTAATTTTTTACCTGAATCAATTGATCTTTTTCCCAAAATTTATTTCATCTCCTTAATCAATAATAGACTAAAATTCTCTTTCTTAATACTATGTATTTTATATATAAATTAGTTATTTGTAAATATTATATTATTAT
>JAZQTI010000117.1:0-16234 GCA_045630665.1 Candidatus Scatovivens sp. | reverse complement strand
AGGAGAAATTTTTGGTTTTGTTTCTCAATATTATATGTTTAAAATATATTTTATATTATGGATAGTAATATTTAATGTAACAATTGAACTTGTAAATAAATATATTGATGAGAAAAATATTAGAATAGACATTGTTCTTTTAGGACTATTATATGCTTTCTTAATTTTCAAGGCAGTATCACCAGTTACAATAATTAAAATATTCATATTAATTCTTTTTGTAGGATATGCTTTTATTGGTGGGTTAATAAGAAATCATAGAATAAATGGACTAGCATTAGTTTCTGTATTTGTAATATATAAATTGTTAAGAGGTACAGATTTTAATTCAGTATTCAAACTATATATGCTTGCATTTTTAGTATTCTATACAGTAGTTCCTGGATTAAGTAAAGAAATAAATTTTGCTAAGATAAAAGAATTTTTGGAAAAAATAATAACAAGATTAAAATTAACAAAAGTTGTAGATTTTTTCGGAAATATTATTAAAAAAATTAATTTAAAAACAATTTGTATATCAGGATATATATATGTAACAATTTGGGGAGTATTTGTATGTGGATGGGTTTGGATTAAAGCTGGACATGTAATAGGAGAAACGGAAAAACATGCACTTCCAAATTTTGTGGGAATTTATTTTGATGAGAATTGTAATTATAGAAAATTAATGGATATGACAATGAATCTTAACAAAGATGCTGTAGAACTTACACTTTGGGCAAGAGATAATATTGAAGATTTAAGTGCTGACAATATAACATTAATGACTGAAGGTTATTTTAATAGAATTTGGGCAACAGCGATGCTTGAAATAACATCTGATAAAATGCCATATCAAAACTTTATCCAAGATCCTAGAATCTATGATATAGAAGATGGATTAGAAGATCAAAATAGAAAATATTTAGTAAAACTAGTTTGGGATGAAGGGCAAAGAGAAGAACAATATCAAAATGAAATTAAAGATATAAGAGAAATGGAAGATATAGAAATTTTATTTGAAAATGAACACGGTTTTGTTGCTCAAATAAAAGGAAGATAAAATCTAAAACTATATGGAAATAATTAAAAAAGATTATTTCCATATAGAAAATAATAAATAATCAAAAATCAAAGGAGAAAATTTATGGGAATTTTCTATGTATTAACAGTTATTGCAATGCTTGTTACTTTTATACTTTTCAAAAAGTCAGAAAAGAAACAAAATTTAGTAAATCATGCAATTTTAAGTGTAGTATGTTATTTAGGATTTAATATACTAATTTGTATGATATTTGGATGTTTAAATGTTACAACAAATTTATTATTTTTATCAATAGCAGACTTAATAGTAGCTGCAGGGCTTGGATTTAAAATTTATAAAGATAAAGGAATTCAAACTTTTGAGATAAGAAAAAGGGATGTTGTTGGAGCCTTAGTATGTTTAGCGATTGTTTGTTATATGGCAATTGATCAATATACACCACTTTCAAAAACTGTAGCAAATGCATCTGTTGATGCTTGTATGCATTATAGTGCTGCAACAAATTTTGCTGACGAAATGAAAGTTTTAGCAAAAATAAATAACACAACTGGATATAATTTCAAAACTATGCAAACTGGAGCATATATTAATACAGGAATTTTCATGAATATAGTAAGAAGTCTTATTCCAAGTTGGGAAGACTATGTTGCTTTTAAAGTTTTTGAAACGGGAGTAACAGCTTTAGTGATATTATCATTCTATATGTTAATATCAGATAAATTAAAAGATAAAAAATCATATGTAATTGGAATGGTATTTTTAATACTATATGCATTTGCATATCCATATACAAGTTTATTACATGGATTCTCATATTTAAGTGTATGTTTAGTGTTTGCATCAGCATTATTCTACATGGCAAAAGAATATGTAAAAGGTGAAATGAACTTTTATGTACAATTACCAATTATTGTACTTATGGGTGTAGGAATAATATTCTCATATTGTTTATTTGTTCCAGCATTATTTGCATTTATATGTATTCATGTATTTGTAAATGATTTAGAGAAAAAACAAGAAAAATCTTATTTGAAATTTTTCAAAAAATCAACACTTTTAGTAACAGGATTATTATTAATAGTAACAATAGTATCAATATTCTATTTAGTAATACCAACATTTACTGATAGTGATCAAAATAAATTAACAGATGCAATTGGATTTGAAGGTGGAATTTATAAATCTTTATATCAAGATTTCTTATTCTATATACCATTTGCTATAATGTTTATTTATAAAACTATAAAAAATAAAAAATTAAATTTCCAAACTATTGCATTAACTTTAATTGGTGGACAAGCATTACTTATGTTCTTTGGTGTTGTTTATGGAATTGTTTCACCATACTATTTCTATAAAATGTATTTCTTATTATGGATTCTTTTAGTAGAAATTGCAGTAGAAGTTATGGCTGATATAGATGAAAATAAAGAATTATTTGTGATGTTTTCAAGTTATTTAGTAATATGGGTTGCAATTATAATGCTTGCTGTTACAGGAACAGAACACAAATTACATATGAAACGTCCAACACTTTTTGATGAATGTAGAACACATAAACTTGCAGGAATTTATTATGATACAAATGTTGCTGCAATCGCAAATATAAATGTTTCTTGTATAGTTGATGCAAATAGAGTAAAACTTGCAGAAGCAATGCAAAAAATAGATGATATTACATTAGCTAATATGCTTGTTGGTGGAATGAATACAAACTGTAAAGCATGGATGTATGTAATTTCAAGAGCAGAATCTGGTGGAGCTTCAATTAATGATTTACAAAAAGCTGTTGTTGAAACAGATGTTGAAGACTTCTTAGAAGATGAAGATAAAAAATACTTTGTTTTATATACTGGTGATGAATATAAAACAACAGAAGATTATGAACTTGTGTTCCAAAATGAAGCAGGAGTTATATTAAAAAAGATAGTAAATGAATAACATTATTGTTATCGGGGAGAAAGTATGAAAGTTGCAGTTATTATTGTAAACTATAATGATGTAGATGATACAGAAAAATATGTAAATACAATAACTAAATATGATTCTATAAATAGAATTGTTGTAGTAGATAATATGTCAACAATTGAAGGGACTTTTGAAAAATTACAAAAATTAGAATCATCAAAAGTAAAAGTTATAAGATCAGATAAAAATGGTGGATATAATTATGGAAATAATTTTGGAATCAGATATCTTCAAAGTTTAAATGAAGAATATGATTACTATATTATTTCCAATCCAGATATATATATATCAGAAAAGTCTGTTCAAAATTGTTTGAAATTAATAAATCAAAATACTCAAATAGGAATTATAGCTCCAAGAATGTTTAATAAAGATAATAATCCAATTAGAAGAAGTAGTTGGAAGGTTAGAACATTTTGGTTAGATGTTGTTCATTCTACTAGAGTTTTAGAAATTTTATTTTATCCAATATTAAGAAGCGGAGAATATTCTAGTTCTGATTATAAAAAACATCATTTAGAAGTTGAAGCAATTTCAGGTGCATTTTTTATAATTAGAGCAGACTGCTTAAAAAATATAGGAATGTTTGATGAAGAAGTATTCTTATTCTATGAAGAAGATATTTTAGCTAAACAACTTCTAGAAAATGGGTATAAAACAATAAGTTTAAATACAGAAAGTTTTATTCATTATGAGAGTCAAACTATAGGAAAAACATTTAATTACTATAAAAAGATGAGACAATTATTTATAAGCAAAATGTATTATCATAAAAAGTACAATAAAATAAATGCGGTTCAAAGCATAGTATTTCATATTCTTAATATATGGAGAAAAATTGAATTATTAATAGAAATACCTTTAAGAAAAATATTAAAAAAATAGAAAAGCAAAAAGTTATATTATTTTTATAATATAACTTTTTTGTTTTGGTTAAATCTTTATAAAAGGCTTGAAATATCGCGGAAAACTTGAAAAAACAAAAAAATTATGTTAATATATTGTATGAATTTACGATTGTAGTAAATCTTAATAAAATATATTGTAAAAAAACATATTATATGATATAAATGGACTATAAAATGGGGGTAAACCTTGAAAAAAAATATAAAAAATTACGATCTAGATAACTTAAAAGAAGAATTAAAATTATTAGGAGAAAAGCCATTTCGTGCAGAACAAATCTTTAAATGGATTTACCAAGATAAAGTAACAAGTTTTGATGAAATGACTAATATTTCCATTGATTTAAGAAAAAAATTAGATGAAAATTATACACTTGGACTTTTTAAAATTGTTAAAAAACTTGAATCTGTTGATGGAACAAAGAAATATTTATTTGATGTACAAGATGGAGCTGGTAATTTAATAGAAAGTGTATTAATGCAATATCATCATGGATATACTATATGTGTATCTAGTCAAATTGCTTGTAAAATGGGATGCAAATTTTGTGCATCAACAGGAATTCCGTTTTCAAGAAATTTAGAGGCAGGAGAAATTGTAGAACAATTACTAGCAATTGAAAGAGATAGCCAAATTAAAATTTCTAATATAGTATTTATGGGAATCGGAGAACCATTAGATAATTATGAAAATGTAATGGAATCAATAAAAATTTTAAATAACCAAAAAGGCTTAAATATAGGTGCTAGACATATAAGTATATCAACAAGTGGTTTAGTTCCCAAAATATACGATTTAGCGGATAGACAAATGCAATGTACTTTATCAATATCACTTCATAGCAGTAACAATAAAACTAGAAGTGAAATGATGCCAGTAAATAATAGTTATCCAATAGAAGAATTGATGAAGGCATGCAAATATTATATAGAAAAAACAAATAAAAGAATATCTTTTGAATATGCTTTAGCAAAAGATAATAATGACAATTTAAATGATGCAAGAGATTTAGTAAAATTATTAAAAGGAATGCTTGCACATGTAAATTTAATACCAATTAATAAAATTGAAGATGGTAAATATACAAAAAGTACAAACGAAAACATAATTAAATTTAGAGATTACTTAAATGATCATGGAATAGTAGCAACAATAAGAAGAGAATTAGGATCAGATATTTCTGCTGCATGTGGTCAATTAAGAAAACAAAATTTATAGAAGTAAAGAGGTGAGATAGGTAGTGAGAATTTTAGCAAAATCTGATATAGGAAAAGCAAGAGAAATGAATCAAGACAGCTATTATGTATCAGATTTGGAAAATGATGAATTAAGACTATATATACTAGCAGATGGAATGGGTGGCTACAAAGGTGGAGAAATAGCAAGTTCATTAGCTGTAGCAAGTGCTAGAAATTATGTAGTAAATAATTTCAAGAAAACAAAAAAAGACAAAGAAAGTATTTTAGAATTACTAAAAAAATCTGTAGAATATGCAAATAAAGTTGTATGTGAAAAATCATTAGAAGATGAAGATTTACATGATATGGGAACAACATTAGATGTATGCTTAATATATAATAATAAAGTATTTATTGGACATATTGGTGATAGTAGAGTTTATAGAATTAGAAAAAATATAATAAGAAAACTAACTACCGATCACAGCTATGTAGAAAAATTATTAAAAGAAGGAACAATAACTAAAGAGGAAGCCTATAATCATCCAAAGAAAAATATGTTAATGAAAGCTTTAGGATGTAGTTCACTTGTTGAACCAGATGTTATATGTAAGGGATTTCTAAAAGATGACATTTTATTAATGTGTTCAGATGGATTAACAAATATGTTAAGAGATAATGAAATTTATAACTTACTACTTAACAATCCAGATAAACCAGTTGAAGCATTAATACAAAATGCAAATGATCTTGGAGGATATGACAATATAACAACTATTATTATAGATAATATAGATATTGGGGAAGAAACTAAGGAGAGATAATTATGAATCTTATAGGTAAAATGTTAAATAATAGATATGAAGTTCTAGAAAAAGTAGGAAATGGTGGTATCGCTACTGTATATAAGGCAAAATGCCATATACTAAATAGATATGTAGCTATTAAATTATTAAAAGATGAATTCACAACAGATAGTGAATTTATTAAAAAATTTAATACAGAAGCTCAATCTGCTGCAAGTTTAAACCATCCTAATATAGTTTCAATATTTGATGTATGTAATGAAGATAATTTGTATTATATAGTAATGGAACTAATTCAAGGAAAAACTTTAAAAGAAATAATAACAGAAGATGGAAGACTTTCTTGGAAATGGTCTGTAAATATAGCAATACAAATAGCATCTGCTTTAGAAACAGCACATAAAAATAATATAATACATAGAGATATAAAACCACACAATATAATAATAACAGAAGATGGTATGGCAAAAGTAACAGATTTTGGTATTGCAAAAGCTGTATCAAATTCAACAATAACAGCATTTGGAACAACCATAGGATCTGTACATTATTTCTCACCAGAACATGCAAGAGGTGGATATACAGATGCTAAATCAGATTTATATTCATTAGGAATAGTAATGTATGAAATGTTAACTGGAAAAGTTCCTTTTGATGCAGATACAGCTGTATCAGTTGCATTAAAACAAGTTCAAGAAGAACCAGTAGATCCAATGAGATATAATGATACAATACCAGTTAGTGTAAATAGAATTATATTAAAAGCAATGCAAAAAGATCCAAATCTAAGATATCAAAATGCAACAGAAATGATAAGAGATTTATCTTTAGCATTAAAAAAACCAAATGAAGATTTCGTTGTATTAGCAACAAGATCTGATGATTCACCAACACAAAAAATTCCTACAATATACGAAATTGAAATGGAAAAAAATAATGATAGAAAAGCTCCAAAAATAAATCAAGAAGAAACAACAACTACTTCTAGAAAAAAAGAAAATAAAGTAAAAGCATTTTTTGAGAAAAATAAATGGGCAAAAGTTCTAATAATAATATTAGCTGCAATAATGTTATTTGTTATAACAATGTATGGAACAATAGCAGCTTTAACAGATAGACCAGATCAAGCAGCAATGCCAAATTTAATTGGTGATGTAGAAGGTGTTGGAAGATTAAAGAAAGATGAAGCTATTCAAAAACTAAAAGAATTAGGCTTTGAAGATATAACAATAGAAGAAGAATATCATGACACTGTTGAAGAGGGATATGTTATTTCTCAAAATCCAGAATATGTTGGAGAATTTAGAATAAATGTTGATGATAAAATTACATTAGTTGTAAGTAAAGGTCAAAAAATTATAACATTACCAAGTAAAATGGTTGGTAAAAATATTGAAGAAGTAACAAAAGAACTTGATAAATTAGAACTTAAATATGAAATAAAAGAAGAAACAAGTGAAACTGTAGAAGCAGAAATAGTTTTAGCAGTATCTCCAGAAGAAGGAGAAGAAATTACAGCATCAACAGTAATTCAAATTACAAAGAGTATCGGAAGTGCATTTAAAGATGTTGTAGTTCCAAACTTACTAAATCAACCTGAAGCTAATGCAATGCAAGCTTTAGCAAACTTAAATTTAGTTGTAAATGTAACATATGAAGAAAATGCTTCAAAATCAGATGGAGTTGTAATTTCTCAAAGTATTTCTGGTGGAAAAACAGTAAAAGAAGGAGAATATATTGAACTAGTTGTAAATAAACAACCAGCGAAATCAACATTAACAATTAATGTTAATTTGAAATCTTTAATGGATTACACTGATCCAACACCAACTGTAGAAAATACAGTAGATGAAACTGGAAATACAGTAACAACAACTACAACACCTGAAGTTGAAAAAGCAACAGTTGTTATAGAAGTTGGAGAAGATACAATTTTAAGTGATAGTTATCCAATGAATAAAACAGATATTTCAAAATCATGGACTACATCTGGAGTAAAAATATTAAAAGTTAAAGTAAATGGAGTAACAAAATATGAACAAACAGTAGACTTTAACAAAGGCGATCAAACAGTACCAGTAAAATAAAAAAAGATGAGGCATGAAAATCATGCCTCTTTTTTATTAAAAGAAAAGGAGATAAAATTATGGCAGAAGTATCAGCATCAATTTTAACAGTTGATAAAGAAAACGCAGTTAGAACATTTTATAATTTAGAAACTGCAAAAATAAATTATTTTCATATAGATGTTATGGATGGAAAATTCGTAGAAAGAGATACTACAGAATTAATGAAAGATTATGCATTAACAATTTCACATATTTCAAATTTAGGTTTAGATGTTCATTTAATGGTTGAAAATGTTGAAGAATATGTTGATGAATATTCTATGTTAGAACCAGAAATGCTTACATTTCATATAGAAGCAACAAAAACAGATGAAAGAACACAAAATATAATTGATGAAATAAAAAGAAGTGGTTCAAGAGTAGGAATATCAATAAGTCCTGATACAGATATTGAGAAAGTAAAAAAATATTTAGATAAAATACATATGGTATTAGTAATGACTGTTGTCCCAGGAAAAGGTGGACAAAAATTAATTCCAGAAACAATTGAAAAAGTTAGAGAGTTAAAAAAATATATTGATGAAAATAACATAGATATAGATATTGAAGTTGATGGTGGAATAAATGCTGAAACTGCAGAATTAGCCAAAGAAGCAGGAGCTAATATATTAGTTGCAGGAAACTACTTAATTTCAGCAGAAAATATTAGTGAAGCAGTAAAAAAATTAAAATAATAGGAGAAAAATATGAATAGGATTTTAAAAATTTCAATAATATTTTTTGGCTTAATTGTGTTATGTACATCATTTGCTTTTGCCACAACATCATTATTAAATACAAGCTTGGATGAAGTTGTTGACACAAGTTTAAATAACGTCATCACAAATATAGATTCACAAATTGAGAATAAAGATGATATTATAACATTTTCAAATTATGAAGATATATTAAAAGATGACATTACAAATACGCTTAATTCAACAAACAATGAAGAAGAATATAAGGTTAAAGAAAATGTTATTATAGAAGACGTTGTGAATGAAGATCTTCATTTGGTTGGAACAAATATAAATATATCTTCACCAGAAGTAAATGGAGATATTTTTGCTGTTGGTGAAAATTTAGTTATAGCAGGAAAAGTTAATGGGAATGTCTATGCTGCTAGTGAGAATGTCGAAATACTAGGAGAAGTTGAAGATGTATATATTTTCACAGAAAACTTTGTTTTAAAAGAAAATGGCGTGTGTGAGAGTTTAAAAATACTATCTGATCAAATTGAAATAGAAGGTATTGTTAATAAAGATGTTTATGCACTTTCAAACAATATAAATATAGAGAAAAATGATACTGCAAAAATAGGTGGAGTATTATATGCAACAGGAATGGTAACTGGAGCAACTAATAAAGTAAATGAAATATCAAATTTAGAAATTCAAATTGAAGATGAAGAACAATTACTTACTGTATTATTTAATGTAATAAGAATTGTATATTTAATGTATGTTGCATTATCTGGAGTTGTTATAATAGGAATTATAGTATTAGTTACTAAAAAAAGAGAAGAATATAGATCAGAAATAAGAGAGTTAGCAGGAAAAGATGTATTACAAGGAATAATAAATTGGTTAATTTGTATAGGAATTTCAATAGGATTATTATTCACTGTAATAGGAATTCCTTTAGCAATTGTATTTATATTATTAATATGGTTTTTATTCTGGAAAATCAATATACCAATTGCAGCTGTTGAACTTTCTAAATTTGTATTAAAAGATTGTTCAAATTCAAAATGGAAAATTTTCTTTATGGCAATTTTAATTTTTGTAGCAATTACATTTATACAATTAGTACCATATATTGGAAGTTTAATTAAATATGTTATTTCATTATATGGATTTGGATTTATATATAGAAAATTATTCAAAAGAGAAAAGAATAATAAAATTGAAGTAGAAATAGTAGAAGAATAAGGTATTTTAGATGAAAAATAAAAAAGATACATTAAAAATAATTGAAATTTTGAAAGAATATTATCCAGATGCAACTTGTAGCTTAGATTTTAAAAATCCTTTTGAAATGATGATATCTGTTATGCTTGCTGCACAGTGTACAGACGAAAGAGTAAATAAAACAACTCCAGAGTTATTTGCAAAATATGGTACTCCTGAATTAATGGCAAAGGCAGATATAAAAGATTTAGAAAAAATAGTACATCCTTGTGGTTTTTATAAAAATAAGGCCAAAAATATAAAAGCATGTAGTCAAAAAATATTAGATTTATTTAATGGCAAAGTGCCAGAAAATATGGAAGATTTACAATCACTTCCAGGAGTAGGAAGAAAAAGTGCGAATGTAATAATGCTTGAAGCATTTCATAATCCTCAAGGTATAGCTGTTGATACTCATGCCAAAAGAATATCTAATAGATTAGGATTTTCAAAAGAAACAGAACCAGAGAAAGTAGAAAAAGATTTATTAAAACAAATACCAAAAGAATATTACTATGATGTAAATCATTTGCTTGTATGGCATGGAAGAGCAATATGTGATTCAAGAAAACCGAAATGTGAAGAATGCCCAGTAAAAGCATATTGCAATGAATATAAAAAATTAAATAAATAAAAATATGTAAAAGGCACCAGAATAAACTGGTGCCTTTTGAAGTTACAACAGGTTGGTAGATCTCTTTGCTCGTCTGCGAATGCGAGCTGCGATAGGAGAAATTTTTGCATGTCGTGCAACCATCTCTTCTTTGTTAAGCTCGATAAATTCGATATTATCTTCGCTGTGAACAATAGATTTGATGATATCTCCTTCTTTGTAGGACGAAGGGACTGTATCGAAAGGACGATAAAGTACTGTTCCGTCACTTCTTTCGAAAGCAGCCACTTGATCCTCTAATCTTAAGAAAACTAGATTCTCAACGTTAATCATATTATCATTTTCCTTCCTTGTACTCGGCTCCGCTTGTGTAAGTGCCAGGTTCAACATTGAAAGAATATGTGGTGCCATCAGTTGTCATTACAACATTGCCAGATTCATCTGTTCTGTAGACAGGGAGTCCCATGTCTTTATAAAGATCAAGAACAGATTTGATAGGATGACTGTAACGATTTTTGATTCCGCAACTAATAACAACACATTCAGGAGACATTGCCTCCAAAAATTCTTTGCAGTTACCTGTGTCACTGCCATGATGAGATGCTTGGAAAATTTCTACATCTAAATCATAGCCTTCAGCAATAAGAGCCCGTTCAACATTACTGGTGGCATCACCAGTGAACATGATGTCGATAGTTCCAAAGGTAACCTTTGCGCAGATGGAGTAATCGTTTTTGTCAGAATACTCATCTTCCAAAGGAGCATAGAACTCGACAACTGCATCACCGATATTGAATTTTGCAAAATTTCCATCATCATCTCTCGGGAAATGCCAGATACTGGTTTGCTCGTCTTCAGGAATACCTTTGTTCCTTTCGTTATCGATTCTGTCAATCGCTGTAAGCATATCTTCATACCAACCAGGGGTATCTTCAGTGTCCATGAGTTCGAAAATATCAGGACCATATACGACACCAACCTCAATGTTGTTCAAAAGCTCTGCTGCTCCACCCATATGATCATCATGAGGATGAGAAAGGATAACAACATCAATATAATCTATACCAAGATTCTTGATGTATTCTACCAATTCATCACCCCGAGATTTGAGTGCTGCGTCAAACAACATTACTTGATTGTCATGAATGATAAGTGTTGCATCAGATTGACCGACATCAATGAAATGAACTGTCATTTGGCCATCTACATCAACAATTGTGGAATTGTTATCTGTTTCAGGTGGTATGGTTGTGGATGTTGAACCATCTTCAGGACTTGTTTCAGATTCGGAATCCAAAACTTCAAGCAGAATATCAACTGCTAAACCAAGCCCATCTTCAACTTGCTGGTCTGTACAACCAGTTAGTAAGAGAGAAAGGATCAGCAGAAAGATTACTGGAAGAAATTTTAGGTGCCGTAACCTCTTGTGCTTCACTGCTTCATTTGTTGCCATGGGAAGACCTCCTTTAATTTTTGTAGACCTAAATTATACCATAGTTTAAAACTAAATTCAATTACTCAAAAAACAAGAAAAAATATAGGAATATAAGGATAAATAATGTAGTTAATTAATTGACTTTAAGTTAAAACTTATATATAATGTTCTGGAATAAAATAGGAGGATTTTGTATATGAATTTTATTGATGAAATCAAAGAAAGAGCAAAAAAAGAAGTTAAAAGAATCGTATTACCAGAAGCATCTGATATAAGAGTTGTAACAGCAGCTGCTACTGTACTAAAAGAAGAATATGCAGAAGTTGTATTAGTTGGTAATGAAGAAAATATTAGAAAAATGGCTGAAGAAAATAATTTAGATATTTCAAAAGCTATTATAGTAGATCCACTAAAATCAGAAAGAGCAAGCGTATATGCTGAAAATTTATATGAATTAAGAAAAGCAAAAGGCATGACACTAGAACAAGCCCAAGAGTTAGTAAAAGACGAAGTTTACTTTGGTATGATGATGGTAAAATTAGAAGAAGCAGATGGATTAGTATCTGGAGCTATTCATTCAACATCAGACACATTAAGACCAGCACTTCAAATTTTAAAAACAGCTCCTGGTACAAAACTAGTTTCAGCCTTCTTTTTAATGGTTGTTCCAAATTGTGAATATGGAGAAAATGGAGTATTTGTTTTTGGAGATTGTGGTTTAAATGAAAATCCAACTGCAGAACAATTAGTTGAAATTGCTTATTCTTCAAGTAAAAGTTTTGAACAATTAGTAGGAAAAGAATCAAGAGTTGCAATGCTTTCTTATTCAACAATGGGAAGTGCAAAATCAGAATTAACACAAAAAGTTATTGATGCAACAAATTTAACTAAAGAATTATATCCAGAAATGAAAGTAGATGGAGAAATGCAATTAGATGCTGCTATAGTTCCTTCAGTAGGAAAAAGCAAAGCTCCAAATAGCGAAATTGCAGGTTGTGCAAATACATTAATATTCCCAGATTTAAATGCTGGAAATATCGGATACAAATTAACACAAAGATTAGCTAAAGCAGAAGCTTATGGACCACTTTGCCAAGGTATAGCAAGACCTGTAAATGATTTATCAAGAGGATGTTCAGCAGAAGATATAGCTGGAGTTGTTGCGATAACTGCAGTTCAAGCACAAATGTAAAAATGAAGGGAATAAAATATGATTAATAATTTTGAAAAATTAATATTTATAATACCAATATTTTTTATGGCACAATTAGCAATAGGTCCAATTATGCCATTAGTTATAGTGGGTGTTATACTGTTTTTACTATCAACAATATTATTTATAAAAAATTGTTTAAAATTATATTTTTGTTCATTAAAAGAAGATAAAAACAATTATAAATACATAACAGAAAGAAGAGAAACATTAAGAAGAGCTACAATATATTCTATATTTATAAAACAATTTTTAGGATTTGCAATGTGCAATGTAGAAATAGACGCACAATTTCAATTTTCAATAAATATAATACCAACTTTAATATTCTTTGTATTAGATTGTATAATTTATCTATGTTTAATTAGAAACTTGATAGAAAAAGATAAGTACAATATTTTAAAAATGTTTATATATGGAATTATAACTGCAATCTTGCTTGCTGTTTCACTATTTTTAGGAAATAAATTATATATAGGTTAACTATAAAACATATAAATAAATAGGAGGATAAAATGAAAGTTTTAGTAGTAAATTGTGGAAGTTCATCTTTAAAATATCAAATTATTGATATGGAAAATGAATCAGTTTTAGCAAAAGGAAATTTTGAAAGAATAGGAGAACAAGAATCATTCTTAACACACAAAGTAAATGGTGATAAACATGTAATAAAAACACCAGTAATGAATCATGAAGAAGCTTTAAAAATAATATTAACTCAATTAGTTCATGAAGAATACGGAGTATTAAAAGATTTAGCTGAAATTTCTGCAGTAGGACATAGAATTGTTCATGGTGGAGAATTATTTGATAAATCAGTATTAATAGATGAAGATGTTATAGGAAAAATAGAAGAATGTTCTAGTCTAGCACCACTTCATAATCCAGCAGCTATTTTAGGAATAAGAGCTTGCCAAGCTGCAATGCCAGGAGTACCAATGGTAGCTACATTTGATACAGCATTCCATCAAACAATGCCAGCGGAAAACTATTTATATGCAATACCATATGAATATTATGAAAAATATAGAATAAGAAGATATGGTTTCCATGGAACATCTCATCAATATGTTTCTAGAAGATGTGCAGAACTTGTAGGAAAACCAATAGAAGATTTAAAAATAGTTACATGTCACTTGGGACAAGGAGCTTCAATATGTGCAATTGACGGTGGAAAATCAATTGATACATCAATGGGATTATCTCCATTAGGTGGAATTGCAATGGTTACAAGATCAGGAGATATGGATCCATCTGTTGTAACAGAAATTATGGAAAGAGAAAATTTAACACCAAAAGAAGCAACAGCTCTTTTAAATAAAAAATCTGGATTATATGGTATTACAGGATTAGATCCAGACTTCAGACAAATTGAACTTGCTTCATATGAAGAAGACAAACCAAAAGCAAAAGTTGCAATTGAAATGTTTACAAAAATAATAGCTCAATTTGTTGCTAAATATGCAGTTTCATTAAAAGGAATTGATGCAGTTGTATTTACAGGTGGAATTGGTGAAAACCAAATAAACATTAGAAAGAAAATTTGTGAAAATTTAGCTTGGATGGGATTAGAAATTGATTTAGATAAAAATAATATTAGATCAGAAGAAACAAAAATATCTACAGAAAATTCTAAAGTATTAACATATATAATTCCAACAGACGAAGAAATGGTTATAGCTAGAGATACAAAAGCTTTAGTAGAATAATCATAAATACAAAATTTAAAATAGATTAGATTTTAGAGGCATGAATTATTTATGGTTCATGCCTTTATGTAACATATGGCACAAAAAGAGAGGGGACAAAAAATATGGGATATTTGTATATTTTTACTCTTATATTTTTAGGAATAACATTTTTAGCTTTTAAAAAATCTGATAAAGAATTAAATTTAATTAAATGGATCTGTATTTTTTTAGTTGGTATTTATGCTTATAATATTACAATATGTATGTTTCTAGGAATATTACATATTACTCAAAATATTTGGCTGTTATCAATAATAAATACAGTTATAGGTGGAACTTTTCTATATAAAACAATAAAAAAACATGAATGTCAAAAATATAAAACATCAAAATTGAGTATTGTTTCATTTTTGATAATTCTGATATTATTTGGAGTAATGTTTGTTAAAGATTTATATATTTATAAAGGTGGAATAACTCATTATGTTATAGATTCTGCTATTCATTATAGAGCTGCTGAACATTATTCAGAAAATCTAGAATTATTTGTTTTTACAGAAGACAAAACATTTTTTGATTTTAATATAATGCAAACAGGTGCATATATAAATGATGGAATTTTAATGAATGTTGTAAATGATATAACAGGACTTGAGAAAATATACATATATCAAATTTTTGAAACATTAACTATGTTCCTTGGAGGATTAGCTTTTTATAGTTGTTTTATTGATAAAATAAAAACAAAAAGAGGATTACTTGGAAGTTTAGTTTTATTTGCATTATATATGTATGGATATCCATATAATTCATGGTTTTATGGATTTTCATATTTGTCTGTAGGAATTGGTATGACAGCATTATTATTATCTCTTGTTGAAATGTTATATTCAGAAGAGAATATAACAAAGACATTAGTAATATCAATGATAGTAATTGCTGGAATGGGATTAATGTTTTCATATTGCTTATTTATCCCTGCAATATTTACTGCAATTTGCCTATATGTATTTTATAAAGAATTAAATGATAAAAACACTAAAAAATATTTAAAAATATTTGGAAAATATACATTAATATTAACAAGTTTATTATTACTTGTTACAGCTTTTGGAATAGGATATTTATTTATTCCATCATTTATAATTGAAGGACAACAAAATTTAGTAAGTGCACTTCAAGAAGAAGGTGGAATTTATGCAGAAAGATATAGAAACTTTATTGTATATATACCATTTGCTATAATGTACATATTTGAACTTGTAAAAAAAGCAAAAAATAATCAATTAGAATATCAAGATTTCTTTTCACTTCTAGTAGTATGATTTTTAGGATTATTTCTT